>DASQWR010000237.1:0-31389 GCA_035640155.1 Pseudonocardiaceae bacterium | reverse complement strand
CCGCGCTGGGCCTGCCGGACCCGGGGTTCGCGACCCGGGCGGCGCTGCCCGCGATCCGGGTGATCGCCGAGTGCGCGGCCGTGATCACGGTGGGGTCGCTGCTGCTCGCCGCGTTCCTGGTGCCGCCGCAGGCGTCGGGCTACCTCGACGTCAGCGGCTACGCCGCCCTGCGCGCCGCCCGGGTGGCCGCGGCGGTGTGGATGCTCGCCGCGGTGGCGATGGTGCCGCTCTCGGCGGCCGACGCGGTGGGCCGGCCGGTGGCCGACGTGCTCTCCCCGCCGGTGCTGGCCGACCTGACCGCTCGGCTCGATCAGACCGGCGCCTGGGCCCTCACCGCGGGGATCGCGATGCTGGTGGCCGCGGGGTGCTGGGCGGTGCTGTCGTGGGGCGCCACGGTGGGGGTGTTCCTGCTGGCGATCAGCGGGCTGCTGCCGGTGGCGCTGACCGGGCACTCCTCAACCGGCGGCGCGCACGACGTCGCCACGAACAGCCTGATCTACCACCTGGTCGCGGCCGCGCTGTGGGTCGGCGGGCTCGTCGCGGTGCTCTTACACCTGGCCCGGAACGGGCCGCACGGCGGGCTCGCCGCGTCCCGGTTCTCCCGGCTGGCCCTGGTGTGCTGGGTCGTGATGGCGGCCTCCGGCACCGTCAACGCGCTGGTCCGGGTGTCGCCGGCGGAGCTCGTCAGCACCTCCTACGGAGCGCTGCTGCTGGCCAAGATCGCGGCGCTGGTCGCGCTCGGGGTGTTCGGCGCCGTGCACCGCCGCGGCGCGGTGGCCGCCGTCGGGCGTGGTGAGTGGGGTGCGATGCTGCGCCTCGGCGGCGTCGAGGCGCTGCTGATGCTCGCGACCATCGGGCTCGCGGTCGCCCTCGGCCGCACCCCGCCGCCGGGGGGCACGCTGGCCGAACCCAGCCGCACCGAGGTGCTGATCGGCTACGACCTGGTCGGGGCACCGACGGCCACCCGGCTGCTGCTCGACTGGCGCTACGACCTCGTCTACGGGGTGCTGGCCCTGGTGCTCGCCGGGGTCTACCTCGCCGGGGTTCGCCGGTTGCGCCGGCGCGGGGACGCCTGGCCGGTGGGCCGGACGGTGGCGTGGCTGGCCGGGTGCGCCACGGTGCTCGTCGCCACCTCCTCGGGCATCGGGCGCTACTCGATGGCCATGTTCAGCGTGCATATGGGCAGCCACATGCTGCTCTCGATGCTCGCGCCGATCCTGTTGGTGCTCGGCGGTCCGGTGACGCTCGCGCTGCGCGCATTGCCTCCAGCCAGCGGCGGGCCACCGGGGCCCCGCGAGTGGCTGCTGGCGTTCGTGCACTCCGGGTTCGTCCGGGTGCTCACCCAACCGCTGGTCGTGCTGCCCCTCTACGTCGGCTCCTTCTACGCCATCTACTTCTCCGGGCTCTTCGACGCCGCGGTGTCCTCGCACTGGGCACACTTGGCGATGAACGCGCACTTCCTGCTGGTCGGGTACGCGTTCTTCTGGCCGATCATCGGGATCGACCCGGCGCCGCGGCGGCTGCCGCACCTGGGCAAGCTGGGCCTGCTGCTGGCGTCGATGCCCTTCCACGCGTTCTTCGGGATCGCGCTGATGAACTCGGCGGAGGTGATCGGCGGGGGGTTCTACCGCGCGCTGGCGTTGCCGTTCGTCCCCGACCTGCTCGCCGACCAGCAACTCGCCGGCAGCATGGCCTGGGCCTCCGGGGAGGTGCCGCTGGTCGTGGTCCTCGTCGCGCTGCTCGTTCAGTGGGCCCGCGCCGACGAGCGCGACGCCCGCCGGACCGACCGCCGGGCGGAGGCCGATGGGGACGCCGAGCTCGTCGCCTACAACGCGATGCTGTCCCGGATGGGCGGTCGCGACCCCGCCCAGCAGTAGCTGCCCTACCAGCTCGCACCGACAGGACAACGCGTCGGCGCCCCCGCGGCCCGGAGTTGTCCCCAACGGGACGGTGTTGCACAGGCGTGACATGGGCCGCTCCCGCTGCTGGCCCGTGTCGGTGACGCTGGACGCACCGGCCACGGGGGCCGGCGCCCCACCCAGGGGATCAGACCCAGGGGATCGGGGGCGAGCGTGAGGAGAGCGGGATGAACGAGACGCCGGTGACGATCGTGGGCACGGTGGTCAAGGATCTGCGCGGGCGACGGGTCGGGGACGACGGTGCGATGGTGGTGAACTTCCGAATCGCGGCCAACGAGCGCCGCTTCGACAAGGAGACCGGGCAGTGGGGGGACGGTGACTCCCTCTACATCACGGTGACCTGCTGGCGACGGCTCGCCGAGAACGTGCTGGCCTCGCTGGTGAAGGGGGACCCGGTGGTGGTCACCGGCAAGCTCCGCACCCGCGACTTCGAGGGCAAGGACGGTGAGTCCCGCTCGGTCACCGAGATGGAGGCGAGCGCGGTGGGAGCCGACCTGGCCCGATGCACGACCACGGTGCGGCGCAACCGGCGCACCGAGCCGCCGGCAGACGGCTCGCTGGCTGGTGGCTCGCTGGCAGACGGCCTGCCGGACGTGCCACCGGCCCCGGCCGACGAGGAGCTCGCCGGCACGGACCGTCTCGGCGAGCTTGCCGACGCAGCTCGCCCCCTGGTGCCCGTGCTGGCCTGACCTGCGACTGAAACCTGCCGGGACGGTCAGCGACGGCCGCGCTGCCCGTCCGGTGGGCCACTACTACGATCGGGACGTGGCTGAGTTCATCTACACCATGAAGAAGGTGCGCAAGGCGCACGGCGACAAGGTCATCCTGGACGACGTCACGATCCAGTTCTTCCCCGGTGCCAAGATCGGAGTCGTCGGCCCCAACGGTGCCGGCAAGTCGACGGTCCTCAAGATCATGGCCGGGTTGGAGCACCCCAACAACGGGGAGTCCTTCCTGGCCCCGGGTGCGACGGTGGGCATCCTGCAGCAGGAGCCCGCGCTCAACGAGGAGAAGACCGTCCTCGGCAACGTCGAGGAGGGCGTCGGCGGGATCAAGGCCAAGCTGGACCGGTTCAACGCGATCGCCGAGCAGATGGCCACCGACTACTCCGACGAGCTCATGGAGGAGATGGGCCGGCTGCAGGAGGAGCTCGACCACGCCGACGCGTGGGACCTCGACTCCCAGCTCGAGCAGGCCATGGACGCGCTGCGCTGCCCGCCGGGTGACGCGGACGTCACCTACCTCTCCGGTGGCGAGCGGCGCCGGGTTGCGTTGTGCAAGCTGCTGCTCTCCAAGCCCGACCTGTTGCTGCTCGACGAGCCGACCAACCACCTGGACGCCGAGAGCGTGCTGTGGTTGGAGCAGTTTCTGGCGGACTACCCAGGCGCGGTGCTGGCCGTCACCCACGATCGGTACTTCCTGGACAACGTGGCGCAGTGGATCCTCGAGCTCGACCGCAGCCGCGCCTACCCCTACGAGGGCAACTACTCGGTCTACCTGGAGAAGAAGGCCGAGCGGCTCGCCGTCCAGGGCAAGAAGGACGTCAAGCTGCAGAAGCGGCTGCGCGACGAGCTTGCCTGGGTGCGCTCGGGCGCCAAGGCGCGACAGGCCAAGGGCCGCGCCCGGCTGAACCGTTACGAGGAGATGGCCGCCGAAGCCGAGCGCACCCGCAAGCTGGACTTCGAGGAGATCCAGATCCCGGCCGGACCGCGGCTGGGCACCGTGGTGGTCGAGGTCTCGCACCTGGACAAGGGCTTCGACGGCCGCCTGCTGATCAAGGATCTGTCCTTCACGCTGCCCCGCAACGGCATCGTCGGCGTCATCGGCCCGAACGGGGTCGGCAAGACCACCCTGTTCAAGACGGTCGTCGGTCTCGAGCAGCCTGACTCGGGCACCGTGAAGGTCGGCGAGACCGTCAAGCTCTCCTACGTCGACCAGAACCGCGCCGGGATCGACCCGGCGAAGACCGTGTGGCAGGTCGTCTCCGACGGGTTGGACCACTTTCGGGTCGGAACCACCGAGATGCCCTCGCGCGCCTACGTCAGCGCCTTCGGATTCAAGGGCCCGGATCAGCAGAAGCCGGCCGGGGTGCTCTCCGGCGGCGAGCGGAACCGGCTGAACCTTGCGCTGACCCTCAAGCAAGGCGGTAATCTCATCCTCCTCGACGAGCCGACCAACGACCTCGACGTGGAGACGCTCGGCTCGCTCGAGAACGCCCTCGAACAATTTCCCGGCTGCGCTGTGGTGATCTCGCATGATCGATGGTTCCTGGACCGGGTGGTCACCCACATCCTGGCCTGGGAGGGTACCGAGGAGAACCAGGCCGACTGGTTCTGGTTCGAGGGCAACTTCGAGGCCTACGAACAGAACAAGATCGAACGGTTGGGTGCCGAGGCGGCCCGTCCGCACCGGGTGACCCATCGCAAGCTCACCAGGGACTGAACCACCGCCGATCCCGCGAAAGCGGGACCGGTCAAGATCGGGGAGGTGGACTCCGACGGCGAGAGTGGATGTACGTGATCGCGGCGCCGGTGCAGTGCGAGGTGCCGAAACGGACCCGCCGGTCGGCTCTGCCATGCAGGTGAGCCGGCGCGCGCCCGACCTCGGACTGCTGCTCGCCGCGCGCGCGGCCGCCGCGGCCGGCCAGGGACCCGGCGCGGCGCGCGCGGAGCTGGCCGTCGTCACGATCCTCAACCGGCTGGGTCGTCGCGCGAAGGCCGCCACCCGGGCCGGCACCGCGCTGGACTACGCCCGGGACGGCGTCGCCGATGACACCCTGGGCGAGGTGACCGCGGCGCTGCGGATCGAGCTCGCCCGGTGTGCCTTCGACGCGGGGCCCGCCATCGCGGCACTTGCCCTGCTGCGACCCGTGCTGGAGCTGCGCACCCTGGCGCCCATGGTGCGCGCATCCGCGCTGCTCCCGGCTGCGGAAGCCCTTGCCGCGTGCGGACGTCCCGGCGGGGCGAGTGCTGCCCTGGACGCCGCGGACGGTCTCTGCAGGCACAGTGCCGACGCCGATCCCGACGACGTGCTGCTGCTGCGCGGTTCCACCTGCGCGGCCCGGGCCAGGCAGCACCGCCGAGACGGGGCGGCCGGAGCAGCCGAGACGCAGGCCAGGGCGGGGCTGGAGCTACTCGAGGAGCTCAGCGACCCCGACGGCGACGGCGGCGAGTGCCATGGCCGGTTGGTGCTCGAGCTCGTCCTCGCGCTGCTGGACCTGGACGCGCCCGACCTCGCTGCCGGGGTCGCCGAATCGGTACTCGTCCGGCCACGGCGGGCGACGACCGCTGCCCCAACGGTCTGGGCAGCCCTCGCGCTGGCCACCCGCGTGCACCTGCCCGCCGGGCAGTACGGGCGGGCCCTGCAGCTGCTCACCGACGCGGTGCGCACCGCCGAGCGCCACGGACACGACGCCGCGCTCGTCGGATGCGAGGAGGCGCTCGCCCAGCTCCACGAGGAGCGCGGCGAGTTCGCCGATGCGCTGCGGCACCTGCGCAGCGCGCGTGCCGCCGAGCACCGCCGGCGCAGTGCGGTGGAGGCGGTGCGCGCGGTGGTCGATGAGCACGTCCCGCCAGGGTGGGGCCGAGTGGAGTCGCTGGAGCAGGTGGCGGTCCTGGTACGTCGCAAGATCACCGACACGCCAAACCGTTCGGAAGCCGGGGTGGTGCCCGGTCGCGACCGGGAGGCTGATGCGGGCGACTCCGGCACTGCCGCCGAGCTGCCGCCGGAGGGCGGACGGGCCCGCCACCGCCGCCCCAACGGGGACCGGCAGGTTCCGGTCACCGAGCTGCTCTCCACCGCCATGCTGGGTACGACGCCTGATGCCGGCGGTGGTCGCCGGCGGGTCGAGCACCGGCTCCCCGACTCCGATCCTGAGAAGGCCTCCGATCCTGAGAAGGCGGCGTCCGCGCTGTCCGACGACTTCCCGGAGGGGTACGGCGGATCGGCCGTCGGGTCATCCCCTCCAGCCGGGGAGGAACGCTGGCGCCCGCCTGCTGCGGACCGCCGATCCGCCGCCAGGGACTGAGAGCACACCCGCTGCTGATGGGAGGCCCCGCGGGTGCAGTGGCTGGTGCGGAGGGCCGCGTCGTCGCGCAGTCGGTGAGAGTATGAGCCGTCGCCTGCCCGCGCGACGCCCCCCGCCCGTAACCTCGGTTCCGGATGGTCGGGCAGGGCAAGGCAGGAGGTGGCCCCGGGTGAGTGTGCACTACGTGACGAGACCGTGGGAGAACAGGCTGTTCCGGCAGTGCCGCCGGGCATGGAACTTCGGTGCGCGGGAACGGCAGAACTACGAACCGGTCGAGCCGACGCGGCTGGTCGACCTCGACGAGGCGATGCGTGACGCGCTCGAGGTCTACTACTTCCCTGGCATGTGGGAGTGGAACCGGGCGATCGTGCGGCCGTTGACTGTGCAGGCGTTCCAGAAGTCCATGCGGAAGCAGCGAGAGGCGTACGCCCAGCACCGTGAGCTCTCCCCGGAGCAGGAGCGGGAATGGGACGAGCATCTCGAGCTGGGCACCGGGATGCTGGAGCGCTACTTCGAGTGGGCGCCGCAGGTCGATCGGTTCCACCCCATTCAGGTGGCGACACAGTTCGACGTCACCATTCCCGACCCCCGAAACCCCGACATCGGCCTCAGCACCCCGGACGGGCGAGGCATCCAGTATCGCCTCCGGATCGACATGGTGGTCATGGACGAGCACGAGCTGTGCTGGCTTGCCGAACACCGGATCGTCACCGACCCGGCGTGGCAGGACATCGACCAGCTGCTGCTCGACGAGCAGAGCCTGACCCGATCCTGGGCCTGGCAACTGGGTTTCCTCGCCAGACTCCAGGGCACCATCCACAACGAGCTGCGGGTGGGTGTCCCTGCCGCGTCGGACCCGGCGGCGGATGAACGGGAGGTCCGGGCGCTGCCCGGGCCGAACGGGATCATCACCCAGCATTGCAGCGAGCTCTTCCGCCGCACCCAGATCCCCCGGAGCGCGCTCGAACTCGAACAGCGGGGCTTCGCCGTCGCGCTCGAGATGCAGGACATGACCGATCCAGCGCTCCGGCTGTACCCGAGCCCGTCTGTGGAGCATTGTTCGGGCTGTGCCTACCGGCCGCCCTGCGTCGCCATGACCCAGGGGCTCGACGACCAGCCGATCCTCGAGGCGTCGTACCGCACGCGGGTCAGCGAGGACTTCGAGGTGGGACGCCTCGGGTCGGTGTGGGGCTTCGTCCCCGACCCCCCTCGCATAGCGGAGCATCGGGGCTCCGGCCAGGGACGCGGCGGGTAACCGGGTTCGGTGCGTCAGGACGAGCTAGCCAGTCTTCGAGCTCGAGGAGGTCCCGGTGCGCTTGCGGATGGTGAGCTGGAACGTCGATTCCCGGCCGACCGGGCTCCTCGACGCCAAGGTCGAGCTGCTCCGCCAGATCCGGCCCGACCTCGCCGTGCTTCAGGAGATCAACCGATCGGTCTATCGCGGCCTGATGCCGCACACGTTCGCCCATCATCGGATCGACCGCCAGTCCAGGATGTTCTCCTGGGGGGCGCTGTCCACCGATCTGTGCACGCCGCGAGGCAGTGAGCATCGCCTCGGGTGCGCCGTCCTTGGTGCCCCGACCACCGCCCTGCTGGGTGCCGAGGTGCTCGACCGGGTTCCCTTCGCCGTCCCCGAGCCGGTAAGACTCGGGTTTCTGTGGCGCACGGTGGCCGCCCGGGTGGCGCTGTCCACCGGCATGTCATTGACCGTTGGCAGTTTTCATGCCCGGCGGACCCCCACTTCTCAGGCCATTGCGCTGCAGCGTGCCTTCCACTCCGGCATCGCCAGTTGGCTCGCCGAGGTGCGCGGCCCGGTCATCTTCGGCATGTCGGCGGGCGCCCCAGCGCTCGACATGCCCGAGGTCCAGCACTCGGTGTCCTGGTCCGTCCCGGACAGCGGTGCCGGCGCGGACCCGCTGCTCGGTCCGGACGCCGACCACGACCTGGACGACGTGCTGCGCGCGTACCTGCATCACCATCCCGAGGAGCTCGAGCGGATCCGCGCCGTCCGGCCAGGTGGCCCGCTGGCCATCTCCCACCACGTCTCCGCGCAGCCCGTCCGCCACGACCACCTGTGGGCCACCCGGGACCTCAAGGTGCTCGACGTGCAGTACCTCTACGACGAGGCCGCCGCTGCGGGCAGCGACCATGCCCTGGTGCTCACCGACTTCGAGGCCTGAGCGGGACCATCCGTGTTGTGCCAACGTTGAGCGGGGGCGGACATGACATCGAGCACCTTCCGCACCGCCGGTGAGCGCAGCGTGCGGCGGCTCGGGTTCGGCGCCATGTGCCTGCCGAGCCCGCGCCGGCCCAAGACGCCTCCATCGCGCCTGAGACGCGGCAGGGATCGCCTTCCTGGCCTGGCGACCCGTAGCCGACGCGGCATCAGGTGCGGCGGCCGAGATCGCCGCCGTGGCAGTCGAGCTCGGGCGCCACCGCAGCACAAGTCTCGCTCGCGTGGCTGCTCGACCGTTCGCCGGTCGTGCTGCCGATTCCGGGCACCGCCACGATCGACCACCTGGAGGAGAAAGCCGCCGCGGCGAGCTTCTGGCTGAGCACCGATCAGCGGCAGCGACTTGATCGGATCCCGACGCGGTGAGCCACCCGAGCAGGGTCTCTAACCGTCAGCAGACTGGCCGGCGATGTTCACCATCCAGTCGATCCCGAACCGGTCGGTGACCATGCCGAACCTGTCACCCCACGGGGCGATCTCAAGCGGCATCGTGATCGTGCCACCTTCCGAGAGCTTCTCGAAGTATCCCGACAGTTCGGCATCGTTGTCGCCGCTGAGCGACATGCTCATGGTAGAGCCAGGGTTGTACGCCATGCCCTGCGGCGTGTCGGCGGCCATGAACGTGATGCCGTTGTCTGCCTCCAGCATCGAGTGCATGATCTTGTCGTCTTCGCTGGGGTCCTGCGACGCCTGGAACTCCTTGAAGGTGTGCTGCTCGAGCTTTCCCCCGAAGACGGTCTTGTAGAACTCCATGGCTTGACGGGCGTTGTCCTTGAAGCCGAGGTAGGGGTGGAGTCTGCTCTGCATGGATCCTCCTCTGGGTGACCCGTGGGTCCCCGACGTGGGAAGTGTCCTCCGTGATCGGACCCGGCGGAAGCCGCGGCGTGTTTCAGGCGGGCGCGCCCGGGTCTTCCCGCTCGTGGTCTGCCTGCACTGTGGCTCGTGGTGCGAGCTCGTCTGGGCTGAGGTGAGCGCCGCCTTCCCCGAGACCGCCGGCTTCCTCGCCGCGATGGACCAGCTGGAGATCCGCTTCGTCCCGCTGCACGGTGACGCCGCCGTTCCCATCCGGTGCCGGGTGGCGGCAGTACCGCGAGCAGGGCGGCAGCCGTGATCGGGTAGTGGCTGACTTCCTCGTCGGAGCGCACGCCGCCCACGCAGCCGACCGGCTGCTGACGCGCGACCGTGGGTTCTTCCGACGGTACTTCAAGGACCTGACGGTACTCGATCCTTCGCGGGACATCCCGCCGCAGCCACGCTGACCGGGCGACTTGCGCGGGCAGCGGTGTCCCGAAGCAGACCGAGGGTACGCCGCCCTGGCTCGTATCGTCACAGGGACGACCGAAGGGAGCACGGTGCCCGCGTACGCCACCGACATCGCAGTGCGGTGGTCGGACATGGACGCCTTCGGCCATGTGAACAACGCCAGCCTCGTCACGTTGCTCGAGGTGGCCCGCACCGAGTTGCTCTTCGGGGCCGGGGCACAGGCCGGCGCCGCTGACCTCGCGCGGGGTGTGGTGTGGCCCGGCTCTCGGTGCGCTACCGGCGCCCGCTGGTGTACTCGCGGGTATCCCGGTGGTACTACGGCTGTGGGTGAGCGAGTTGCGGGCCGCGTCGTTCGACCTGGACTACGAGGTGCGCGACGGGCGTTCGGGTGAGGTGGCGGCCACCGCGTCCACGCAACTGGTGCCCTACGACCTGGCCGCTGCCCGTCCGCGGCGGATCACCGACCTGGAGCGCGCCTTTTTGGAGCGTCACCGCTGCACCGAGAGGAGCGTTCCCCATGCCTGAACTACGGGTGCCCGAGGCCGCCGAGCGCGACGACCTCGGCGCCTTCGTGGCCCGCGCGGTCCGGCTGGACGCGGGCGTGGCGGTGCGGTTGCGCCGCCGCGACGGCCGGGTGGACGCGTGGGTGGACACCCCGTTCGACGCCCTGGCCACCCGCTCGGTGCCGGGATCGGTCGAGCCCGCGGACCTCACCGTCACCGGCTCCGACCTGCTCGCGGCACTCGCCGTGGTCGGGGGCGCGGTCGTGGACCCGGGGCATCCGCGGGACCTGCTGTGGCGCTCGGCGCTGCCACCGGAGCCGGGCTGGCACGAGGTGGACGAGGTCCCCGCCGACGTGCTCGCCGGGCTGGTCGACCGCGGCGCGGCGGTGGCCCGGGACAACCCGGGGCCGAAGGGGAATCCGCCCGCGAGCCTGCTGGACCAGAAGGTGATCACGATCAGCGGCGCGGGGTTCGAGGTGCCGGTGCCGCTGCGCTGCCTGTTCGCGCTGTCCGGGATGGGATTCGTCGGCGAGCACGCCGCGGGGGAGACGGTGCGGGTGTCGGCCACCGATTCGTGGCTGCGCCTGGACGCCCGCTACGGCGCGGTACTGCGTCGCCGGCACTCCCTGCTGCCGCTGCTCGTCTGATCGTCGGTTCCTAATCCTCCGCTTCTCTAATCCTCCAGCTCACCTCGCAGCCAGACCGCGGTGTCCGGCGGGAGCACCTCGCCGCCGGACTGCAGCGGCCCGCTGGACAGCAGCAGCTCTCCGGATGGCGTGGAGACCGGCGCGGGCGAGGCGTTCAGCGCGCAGACCAGGCCGTCGCCCGCTCGGCGGAATGCCAGACACCCGGGCGGCGCGCCGTACCACTCGGGCTCGCCCCCGCGGCAGTGCTTGCGGCGCAGTTCCAGCGCGCGGCGGTAGAGCGAGAGCGTCGAGGCCGGGTCCTCGAGCTGGGCCTGCACGGTGAGCGGTTCCCAGTCCGGCGGCATCGGCAGCCAGGTCTGCTCGGCGGTGCTGAACCCGTACGGCGGAGCCTCGCCCTCCCACGGCACGGGCACCCGGCAGCCGTCCCGGCCTCGCTCGGAGTGCCCGGAGCGTTCCCACACCGGGTCCTGCAGCGCCCAGTCCGGCAGCTCGACGTTCGGCAGGCCGAGCTCCTCACCGTTGTACAGATACACCGATCCCGGCAGCGCCAGCTCCACCAGCGCCATCGCCCGGGCCCGGCGGGTGCCGAGCTCGCCCCCTCCGTACCGGGTGACCTGGCGCTCGACGTCGTGATTGGCCAGCGTCCAGGTCGCTGAGGCGCCCACCTCGGTCACCGCTGCGATCGAGTGCTCGACCGCAGCCCGCACCGCGTCCGCGTCGAAGTCCGCGTCGGCCAGCCGGAAGTTGAACCCCTGGTGCAACTCGTCGGGGCGGAGGTAGCGGGCGAACGCGTCGTTGCTGGTGACCCAGATCTCGCCGATGACCATCCGTCCCGGGTATCCGTCGAGCACGGTGCGGATCATCCGGTGGATGTCGTGCACCCCGTCGGCGTCGAAGCGGGGGTCCTCGACGTCGTCGGGCAGCAGGCCGTGGCGCCGGTCGATCGGCCGGGTCATGTCCGGCAGGCCCGGCGGTTTGGCCATGCCGTGGGCGACGTCGATGCGGAACCCGTCGACGCCGCGGTCGAGCCAGAACCGCAGGGTGTGCTCCAGGTCGGCCCGCACCTCGGCGTTGTCCCAGTTGAGGTCGGGCTGCTGCGGGGCGAACAGGTGCAGGTACCACTGGTCAGCGTCGTCGCCGGTCCCCGGCACGCGGGCCCATGCCGGGTCGCCGAAGACGCTGGTCCAGTTGTTCGGCGGCCCGTCACCGATTCCGTCGCGGAAGATGTAGCGCTCCCGCTCGGGGCTGCCGGGCGGTGCGTGCAGCGCGGCGGCGAACCACTCGTGAGTGTCGGAGGTGTGGTTGGGCACCAGGTCGATGATCACGCGCAGGCCGCGCTCGTGCGCGTCGGCGGCCAGCCGGTCGAAGGTGCCCAGGTCACCGAAGAGCGGGTCGACGTCGCGTGGGTCGGCCACGTCGTAGCCGTGGTCGGCCATCGGTGAGGGGTAGAAGGGGGTCAGCCACAGTGCATCCACCCCGAGCAGCTCGAGGTAACCGAGCCGCTGGCGGACACCTTCGAGGTCGCCGATCCCGTCGCCGTCCGAGTCGGCGAAGGAGCGCAGGTAGACCTCGTAGACGGTGGCGTCGCGCCACCACGTCGGATCGGTGTCGAGCGCGAGCGCGATCCGGGAGTCCTTCCTCCGTCGCACCGGGCCATCCTGCCACCGCCGTCAAAGAACTCCCTCGACTGGAACGACTCAGACACCCGGTCAGGTCCGGCTGTTGACCAAGCTGTTCGCGGCCATCTCCAGGTAGTCCCACAGCACGGTGCGATGAGCCTCGTCCAGCTCCGCCTCGTCCACCGCGATGCGCATGCAGCGTAGCCAGGCGTCCCGCTCGGCGAGGCCGATGCGGAACGGTGCGTGCCGCATCCGCAGCCGGGGGTGCCCGCGCTGGGCCGAGTACGTGCGCGGCCCGCCCCAGTACTGCATGAGGAACATCCGGAGGTGCTCCTCGGCGGGGCCGAGGTCCTCCTCGGGGTAGAGCGGGCGCAGCAGCTCGTCGGACCGCACCAGCTGGTAGAAGCGCCCCACCAGCCGGCGGAAGGTCTCCTCGCCACCGACGGCCTCGTAGAAGTTCTCCGGAGTAGCCACGCCCCCATCCTGCCCCTCGCTCAGTATCAGGCGAGCCGGGCGTCAGGTGGGAGGCGGCGCGGGCCGCAGCGGCAGGGGCGGGGGCACTCCCGCGTCGTCGAAGGCGTCGATGATCCCCGCCCGCAGCGCGCGCTGCACCGTCCACTGCCGCCCGGCCCGGGTCTTCACCGTCACCCGCAGCGTCACGGCGTCGGTGGTGACCGACTCGATGCCGAGCATCTCCGGCGGTGCGAGCACGTCGGCAGCCAGCGCGGTGCCCTCGGCGGTGAGCTCGGTGGCCGTCCGGGCGGCGAGGTCGGACGCCTCCGGGATGTCCGCGCTGTGCGCGACCGGGATGTCCACCACCGCGACGGCGTGTCCCTGGCTCATGTTGCCCACGCGCAGCACCTCGCCGTTGCGGACGTACCACACGGTTCCGTTCACGTCGCGCAGCGTGGTCACCCGCAGCCCGACGGCCTCGACCTCGCCGGTTGCCTCGCCGAGGTCGACGACGTCGCCGACGCCGTACTGGTCCTCGACCATCATGAAGATGCCGGACAGGAAGTCGCGCACCAGGTTCTGCGCTCCGAAGCCGACTGCGACGCCGACGATCCCGGCGGACGCGATGATCGGTCCGAGGTTGATGCCCAGCTCACCGAGGACCAGGGTGAACGCCACCCCGAAGATGAGGAACGAGGCGAACGAGCGCAGCACCGATCCGATGGTCCGGGCGCGCTGGTCGCGGCGTTCGTAGAGCACCGGGGCGCGGGAGGCGCGCCAGCTCTCCGGTGCGCGCTCGCGCAGCGGGCGCAGCAACGCCGGCACCCGGCCCTCGGTCGCTCCCCGGGTCAGGCGCTTGATCGTGCGGGTGACGACCCACCGCAGCAGCACGGCGATCAGCAGGATGAGCAGGATGCTCAGGCCGGCGTCGATCACCGGGTTGGCGTAGCGGGCGAGCCAGTCGGTCTCGGTGAGCCGGTAGACACGCTCGCACCACGAGCCCTCGTCGGCCACGCAGTCTGGCTGGGTGGGCAGGAGTCGCGTCACGGTCGTCCCAGGTCTGTCAGGTCGAGCCCGGTGTGCCGGGCGAGGAAGGTGAGCTGGTCGACGGCCAGCGCGACGGTGCGGGAGACCGAGCGTGCCGCGTGCCCCGCGTCGATCTCCCGGCGGATCAGCACCGGAGAGATGTCCGGCGCGGCTGCGGTGGCGTGTTGCAGTGCCGCACACATCTTGCGGGCGTGCAGCGGGTCGACCCGGGTGTCGGCGTCGAACACCGTGAACAGCACCGCCGGGTACGCGATGCCGCACCGCACCGCATGGTACGGGGAGTAGCCGAGCAGCCACTCCAGTTCGGTCGGGTCTGCGGCGGTGCCGTACTCGTCGCTCCAGGTACGCCCGAGGGAGAACAGCTCGTAGCGCACCATGTCCAGCAGCGGTGCCGAGCACACCACTGCGCGGTAGAGCTCCGGTCGCTGGGTGAGTGCGACGCCGACCAGCAGGCCACCGTTGGACCCACCGGTGACGGCGAGCTGTCCGGGGGTGGTCCACCCCTCGCGGTACAGCGCCTCGGCCGCCGAGTGGAAATCCTCGAAGACGCGGTGCTTGTGCTCGCGCATGCCGGCGCGGTGCCAGTCCTCACCCTCCTCGGCGCCGCCGCGCAGCGACGCCAATGCCCACACCCCGCCGGCCGCCACCCACGCCAGCGCCGAGGCGGTGTAGCCGGGCGCCCGGGAGAGCGCGAAGCCGCCGTAGCCGGTGAGCAGGGTCGGGCAGGGGCGGTCCGGCTTGGCAGCGGAGCCCGGCGCTGCCGGAGCGACGACGAACATCCGGATCATCGTGCCGTCGGTGGAGCGGTAGCAGACCTGCCGGGTGTGCACGGCCGGCAGGTCCACCGCGCCGGGGGCCGGTTGGACGAGGGTGGTGTCGCCACCGAGCCGGTGACCGTGCACGCACGGCGGGGTGACGAAGTCGGTCCAGCCGATCCACACCCGGCCCTGCTGCCCCGCGGTCAGCTCGTCCGCGGTGGACAGTCCGGTGAGCGACCCGGCCCCCGGCAACGGGACGGTGCCGCGGTGCGTGCCGTCGGCGGCGGCGTGCAGGTGTAGCTCGGCCAGCGCGTGCCGGGTGCGTGCCACGACGAGCAGCGGCTCCCCGCCCGCCGGGTCCTCCAGCCAGCGCACCCCGCCGAGCACCGAGTCCGGGTCCTCGGCGACGAGCTCGGTCCAGTGCTTCGGGCGCGGGCGAGTCGGGTCGGCCACGCAGAGCCGCCCGCGCGGGGCGTCGAGGGTGGTGTTCAGGAACAGCCGTCCGTCGCGGCCCACCCAGGCGCTGCAGCGCGCGGCGTCGGCCTCGGTGAGCACCTCGACCAGCTGCCCGCAGCCGTGCCGGTCCGCGATCCACACCGAGTCGCGCGGCGCGGTGCCGGCGGAGGCATCCACCACCAGCCACCGGCCGTCGGTCGAGCAGCGCACGCCGTAGTAGTTGGTGGGATCCAGGCCCTCGCCGTGCACCAGCACGTCGTCCCCCGGATCGGCGCCCACCCGGTGCAACCACACCCGGCGGTGGAACTGCTCCTCTCCGGGCGGCACGTCCCCGGGGGCCAGGCGGCGGACGTAGTAGAGCTCCGTCCCGCCGGGGACCCAGGCGACGGGGGAGTAACGGCACCGGTCGATCGGACCGTCGATCCGCTCGCCGGTGAGGACGTCGAGCACGTGCAGCAGGGACTCCTCGTCGCCACCGACCGAGAGCTGGTAGGCAAGCCGGTCGCCCTCCACGCTGGGCGCCCAGGAGTCCAGTGTGGTCAACCCGGACGGGTCGAGCGCCGTGACGTCCAGCAGCGTGTGTTCGGTCCCATCCGCCTCCCGGACGTGCAGCACCGCGTGCTCCGCGCCCGGCATCCGGCGGGTGAAGAACTCCCGGCCGGCCCGCCACATCGGCACCGACACCGCCCCGGCGGCGAACAGGCGGGTGAGCTCGGCGCCCACTGCCGCCCGGCCTGGGAACGCGTCGAGCCTCTCCCGGGTGAGCACGTCCTGCTCGCCCGACCACGCCACGGTGCGCGGGTCGCCGGGATCCTCCAGATACCGGTAGGGATCGGCGATGGGATGGCCGTGCAGCTGCTCCACCAGGTCAAGGCGCGGCGCATCGGGGTAGCTCACCGGACGACGATAGCCACCGGCTTCTCCGTTCACCGCGACGTCCCGGGCACCTCGTCGACAGGTTGCCGTTCATACGTGCGGAAACGGGCCGTTCCATGGTGGACTGGATCCGCTCATGGCGGAGGTGGTCGCGTGCGGTACCGACAACCCAGCGCGGAGGGCGCCCCGGCCCGGGCGACCCGGCGCAGTGGCTCGCGTCCCGTCCCCCCTCCGCTGCTGACCGACCGGACCCTGATCGACGCTGTGTCATTCGAGGGCAGGGCAGTGTCGTTCGAGGGCAGGGCCGTGTCGTTCGAGGACAGCGCTGGATCCTTCGGCACGCCACCGGGACCCCCGGTGTGGGGTCGCCGCCGAGTCCTGCTGCTCAACGCCACCTTCGAGCCCCTCACCGCGCTACCGCTGCGCCGAGCGATCGTCCTGGTGGTCTGCGGCAAGGCCGACGTGGTGCACGGGGACGCGACCGGGCTGGTGCTGCACTCTGTCGGGAACAGCGTGGTCGCACCGTCGGTGATCAGGCTGCGGACATTCGTCCGGGTGCCCTACCGGGCGCGGATGCCGATGAGCCGCGCCGCGCTGATGCGGCGCGACCGTCACCGGTGCGCCTACTGCGGGTCCCGTGCCGAGACGATCGACCATGTGGTACCTCGCAGCCGGGGTGGGGAGCACTGCTGGGAGAACTGCGTGGCGTGTTGTGCGCGGTGCAACCACCGCAAGGCCGACCGGCTCCTCGCCGAGCTGGGCTGGCGGCTTCGGGTCGCCCCGCGGCCTCCGCGCGGGCGGCACTGGCGGCTGCTGGCGACGGTGCCCGACGCGGACCCGCAGTGGCTGCCGTACCTGGGGGAGCAGGTGGCCTGATCGGCAGGCGACCTGATCGGTTACCGTGACCGCCGTGGAAAGCGTGCTGCTCCTCGTGCTGGTGCCACTCGCCATTCTCGGCGTGCTGGCCCTGCTGACGTTACGGCCGAAGTTCGCCCGGGCCCCGCGCTACCGACCGGATCAGGACTGGGAGCACCCGCCGGTGTGGTGGACGGCCACCCCGGATGCCGTCGGCTCCCGAGCCCCCGCCGAGCTCGACCGGACGATCCGCACGGCCCGGGGAGGCGCTGGTGGCAGCTGGTGATCGCGCGCTTGAGCCCGAGCACGAGGGTGAGGCCGAGCACGAGGGTGAGGCCGAGCAAGCGGATGAGGCCGAGCGCGATCCTGGTTCAGGCGCCGTCCAGCTCGCATCGGGGCGGGTGTCCGCCGCCCGGGCGGTGGTGCCGCCACAGCGCACTCTGCCGTTCAGCGTCCCGCAGCTCGCCGCGCTGGACGAGGCGCTCACCCTCGCCGAGCGCACCACCGGGCTGCACTTCAGCGTCTACCTCGGCGACCTCGGCGAGGACACCCGCGCTCGTGCAGAGGCGCTGCATGCCTCGATCGGTCCCCGCGCACCGGACGGCGTGCTCGTCGCGGTCTCACCGGGTCAGCGGGTGCTGGAGATCGTCACCGGGGCCGAGTCGAGCCGCCGGCTCGCCGACAGCGGGTGCGAGCTCGCGGTGCAGGACATGGTGGCCTCCTTCAAGAAGGGTGACCTCGCGGGTGGGCTCACCTCCGGGCTGCGGGTGCTCGCCGACCATGCCGGTCCCGCTGACCATGCCGGTCCTCCTGCTGACCATGCCGGTTCCGCCTAGGCACGGTCGAAGCTGCGAGCGGTCAGCGCGCGCTGCACCCCGGCGCGGCCCTCGGTGACCAGCCGGCGCAGCGCTGGGGGCTCCGCACCGGACGCCTCCAGCCACGCGTCGGCGGCGTCGAGGCAGGACTGCTCCACGGCCCAGACCGGGAAGAGCCCGAGCACGCAGGACTGTGCTCGCTCGGACGTGCGGCGCGCCCACACCTCGGCGATCTCGGCGAAGTAGCGCTCCAGGTAAGGATCGAGCAGCGGCTTCTGCGCGGGATGGCGGAACCCGGAGATGACCGCCGCGGTGACCGCGTTCGGCAGCTCGTCGTCGTGCACGGCCCGCTGCCAGGCACACTCCTTGGCCTCTGCGCTGGGGACGAGCGCCCGGGCACGCTCAGCCTGCCGGCCGCCGGCGGCGGTCGAGTCCCGCTGCAGCTCCGCGTCGATCTCCGGCTCGCCTGCGGATCCGTGCGCCACCAGGGCGTGCAGCATCCGCCAGCGCAGATCGGTGTCCACCGACAAGCCCTCGGGCACCTCGTCGCCGGCGAGCCAGCCGGCGAGCGCATCGAGCTCTGCCTTGCCCAGCACCGAGGTGGTCAGCGCATTGACCAGCGCGAGCTGGTGGTCGGAGCCGGCCTCGGCGGACCGAGCCAGCTCCAGCATCGCGGACGACCACCGCGGCCAGCCGTGCTCGGTAGCCCAGTCCGGCTCGGCGTAGGACGACAGCGCGGTCTGGGCCTGCAGCAGCAGCCGCTGCACCACCCCGACCTCGCTTTCCGTGGGCAGCCCGGTGAGCACGAGCGTGACGAAGTCGCGGGCCTTGAGCTCCGCCTCCCGGGTCATCTCCCAGGCTGCCGACCAGCACAACGTGCGCGGCAGCGACTCGGTGATGTCGCCGATCCGATCGATCAGCGTGACCAGCGACTTCTCGTCGAGCCGCATGAGGCAGTAGGTGAGGTCGTCATCGTTGACCAGCACCAGCTTGCCCGCAGGCACCCCGACCAGGTCGGGCACCTCGGTGCGGGCGCCCGCGACATCGAGCTCCACCCGGTGGGTGCGCACCAGCGCGCCACCAGCCCAATCGGGAGAGCCGGGCGAGCCGGGAGAGTCGTACACGCCGACTGCGAGGCGGTGCGTCCGGTGTTCGCCTGAGCCGGGGCGGGCCCCGTCCTGCAGCACCGCGAAGGACGCGAACGCGCCGGAGGTGTCCAGCGTGTACTCAGGTCGCAGCGTGTTGAGCCCGGTGGTCTCCAGCCACTGCCCGCTCCACCCGGACAGATCGCGGCCCGACGCCTCCTCGAGCGCGGCCAGCAGGTCCGCGAGAGTGGCGTTGCCCCACGCATGCCGCCCGAAGTACAGCCGCAGCCCGGCGAGGAACTCCTCCAGCCCCACGAAGGCCACCAGCTGCCGCAGCACGGCGGCACCCTTGGCGTAGGTGATGCCGTCGAAGTTGACCTCGACGGCCTGCACGTCGGGGATGTCCGAGGCGATCGGGTGCGTGGAGGGCAGCTGGTCCTGCCGGTAGGCCCACGACTTCTCCACCGAGGCGAAGGTGGTCCAGGCCGAGGTGTACCCGGTGGCCTCGGCCTGGCAGAGCACGCTCGCCCAGGTGGCGAAGGACTCGTTGAGCCACAGGTCGTCCCACCAGCGCATGGTCACCAGGTCGCCGAACCACATGTGCGCCATCTCGTGCAGCACGGTCTCCGCGCGGCGCTCGTAGGCATAGCGGGTGACCCGGGACCGGAAGACGAAGTCCTCCAGGAAGGTCACGCAGCCGGCGTTCTCCATCGCGCCCGCGTTGAACTCCGGGACGAAGCACTGGTCGTACTTGCCGAACGGGTAACGCACCCCGAACGCGCGGTGGTAGAAGCCGAAGCCCTGCTTGGTCTCGGCGAACAGCCGGTCGGCGTCCATGTGCTCGGCCAGCGAGGCGCGGCAGTAGATGCCGAGTGGGATGGCCCCGAACTCGTCACGGTGCTCGTCGGTCCACCGGGCGTAGGGACCGGCGACCAGCGCGACGAGGTAGGTGCTGATCCGTTCGCTGGTGGCGAAGGTGTGGCGCAGCGCCCCACCGCCGGCCTCCTCGGTGCGCTCACACGCCCCGTTGGACACCACGGTCCATCCGGCCGGAGCGTCGACGGTGAGGGTGATGGCGGCCTTGAGGTCAGGCTGGTCGAAGCAGGCGAACATCCGTTTGGCGTCCGCCGTCTCGAACTGGCTGTAGAGGTAGACGCTGCCGTCGACGGGGTCGACGAAGCGGTGCAGCCCCTCGCCGGTGATCATGTACCGGCAGTCGGCCTCCACCACCAGCTCGTTGTCCGCGGGGAGCTCTGGCAACGCGATGCCGGCTGCCTCGTCGTAGCCCGCAACGTCCAACGGGGCGCCGTTGAGCGTCGCAGCGCGAACGTCGGCGGCGACCAGGTCGATCCAGGACGTCTCGCCGGGACGGGTGCAGGAGAACCGCACGGTGGTCGTGCTGCGGAAGGTCCCTTCCCCGGGTCGGCCGACCCCGTCGGTGAGGTCGAGCTCGACCCGGTAGGAGTCGACCTCGACCAGCCCGGCGCGTTGGCTGGCCTGCACGCGGGTGAGGTTCGGGACGGTCACGGGTGCACACCTCTGTCGGGTCGGGAACGCGGCTCTCCCGATCCAATCACGGCCCAGGCGGCAGGCGCAGCCGAGAAGGTGCTCAGGGTGCGGGCAGCGGCACGACCGGGCCCTGAGCCTCGGTGAGCACGACCGCACCGGCGGCCTGGTCGACGACCTGCTGGAGCTCTGCCGGCACCGGCTCACCGCGCAGCACGCTGACGGCCACGGCATTGCGCTGCACGTCCACTCCCCAGGTGGTCACCGCAGCCGGTGGCTGCGGGCCGAGCGCTGCACCGACCCGCTCCTTCCAGTCCTCGAGCTCGGCCATGCTGTGCTCGACGACCTTCGGTTGCGCGCCGAGCGTCCGCACCGCGTCGCGGTCCGCCGGGTCGGTGGTGAGCACCACCACATCGCCCGCCTGGTCGAGGAATCCGCCGGCGAAGCTCGCCCCGAGCCGCTGCTCGGCAGTGGCCACGATGTCGGCCGCCTGATCGTCCGCAGTGGCATCCGAGCCGGCGCTGGCGGGCGGGTCGAAGTTACCGCCACACCCGACTGCCAGCATCGCGACGCCGACCAGCAGCCCCAGGATCACTCTGTGCATCCGAGCCCTCCCTCGTCGTCAGCAGCGTCCTCCTGAGGACGGAGCGGGGACACCCCGGGGTTGCCGGCGCGGGCCAGCGCTGTCCTGGTCGTCGCCTCGTCGAAGGGGGAGCGAGCGAGTGCTGCGTGCGCTCCGTACTCTCCGTTGTGCACCCCCCGGCACAATGCGGCCAGCTCCGCGAGCTCGTCGCGCTGCGCGGTCACGAACCCGGCGTCCACCGGCTCGCCGTGGCCGGGTATCACGACGGCGGCGCCCAGCGCGAGCACGGCGGTGAGGGTGGCCGGCCAGTGCAGCGGATGGGCATCCTCGAAGGCAGGCGGGGCGCCCTGCTCGACGAGGTCCCCGGCGAACAGCATGCGCGCGTCCGGGATCCCGACGACGACGTCGTGATCGGTGTGCCCGGCACCGAGGTGGGCGAGCAGCACCCGGCGGGCACCGAGATCGAGCTCGACGCGGGTATCCACCACGCGGTCCGGCAGTACCGGCTCGACCAGCGGGACGACGCCGTGGCGGCCCTGCGCCCGGTGCCAGGCCAGCGCCTCGCCGTGCTGGGCCGCGCCACCGCGGGCCAGGTCCACCCGGCAGCCCCGGTGTGCCCACACGACGGTCGGGAGGAACGCCGACGTGCCCAGGCAATGATCGAAATGGGCGTGCGTCAACACCACCAACCAGGGCAGCGAGGTCACCTTCCGGACCGCTGCGGCGAACTCGGCGCCCTGCGCGGGATCCCCTCGGGTGTCCACCACCACGCACGACCGCTCGCCCAGCACCAAACCGGTGGACAGGTCCAGCTCGGCGTGCCGGCGCACCAGCACCCCGTCGCCCACCTCGATCCAGCGGTCACTCCTTGCGGTCATGCCCCCAGCATCCCGTCCCGCAGCGGGCTGCGTGCGCGCACAACGTCGCGCCGTTGGGGGAGGCCGTGTTCATCCCGCTGGCTGCCCACCGTTGCCGCCGGCGATTGCTTCTCCACCCCGTCCACCCCGGCCACCGGCTCGGTGTGGCATCCTCTGGCGCCGTGCGCGTCTACCTGGGATCCGACCACGCCGGCTTCGAGCTCAAGGTCCACCTGGTCCAGCATCTGGCCAGTCTCGGGCATGAGGTCGTGGATGTCGGCCCCGAGACCTTCGACCCCGAAGACGACTACCCGCCGTTCTGCATCGAGACCGCCAGGCGGGTGGTGGCGAACACCGGCAGCCTCGGCATCGTGCTCGGCGGTTCCGGCAACGGGGAACAGATCGCGGCGAACAAGGTCCCCGGCTGCCGCGCGGCGCTGGCCTGGAACACCGAGATCGCCACGCTGGCCCGGGAGCACAACGACGCCCAGGTGATCGGCCTCGGGGCGCGGATGCACAGTCCCGCCGAGGCGGAGCGGATCGTCGAGGCGTTCCTGAGCACCCCGTTCGACGGGGGGGAGCGGCACTCCCGCCGCCTCGCGCAGATCACCCAGTACGAGTCCACCGGTGAGCCTCCCGAGTTGCCGCGCTCCTGATCGTCAGCTATGTAGGGTTCGGGGGTGCCTGAGGGCCACACGCTACACCGCCTCGCCCGCGCGCACCGCCGCCACTACGTGGGCGCTCCCGTAGCGGTCTCCAGCCCCCAGGGCCGATTTGCCGCTGCGGCCGCCCTGGTGGACGGGCGAGTCCTGCAGCGAGCCGAGGCACTGGGCAAGCACCTGTTCCACGTGTACGGCCCAGACCTCGTCGTGCACGTCCACCTCGGGCTCTACGGGACGTTCGGCGACCAGCCGCTGCCGGTGCAACCGCCGCAGGGGCAGGTGCGGATGCGCCTGGTCGGTGTCACCCACTGGTCGGACCTGCGGGGACCCACCGCCTGCGAGCTGGTCACCGACGTCGAGGTGGACGCCCTGCGCGCGCGGCTCGGCCCGGATCCACTGCGTCGCGACGCCGACCCCGGACGAGCCCGAGTCCGGGTCTGCCGCTCTCGCGCCCCGATCGCCGCGCTGCTGATGGATCAGTCGGTGCTGGCCGGGGTCGGCAACGTCTACCGCGCCGAGGTGCTGTTCCGGCAGCGGTTGGATCCGAGGAGCCCGGGGCGGGATCTGGGGGCTGAGGGGTGGGACGCAGTGTGGGCCGACCTGGTGGCACTGATGCGCGACGGGCTGCGCCGCGGGCGCATCGCCACCCTGCGCCCCGAGCACCGCCGGCGGCAGGCCCCCGGAAGTCGCGAGCACTACGTCTACCGCCGTGCGGGACAACCGTGCCTGGTGTGCGGCACGACGGTGGCGACCGCCGTGCTCGGGGGGCGCAAACTCTACTGGTGTCCGTACTGCCAGCGCCCGTCCGGCACCTAGAACCCGCCGCCGTCGAACCCCCCGCCGTCGAACCCGCCACCGTCGAATCCCCCGCCCATGTCGCTGTAGCCCCCACCGGCGTCCCCCATGTCGCCGCCGTCACCGCCCATGTCGCCGTCGCCCTCCTGGCCAGCGTCCATGCCCTGCTCGAACTCGCCCTGGGAGGGCACTCCGGCCATACCGCCGAACATCGTCGAGAACAGCAGCACCGAGCCGAGCCCCCAGGCACCGGCGACCAGCGCCGGGCGCCACCACGGCTCGGAGTACCAGCCTTGGGGCACCGGTCGACCCGCGACCCGCCCGCCCGGGTAATAGTGCGGGGTGCGCTCGCTCGGGTGGGGAGAGGCAGAGTAACCGTGACCGTCGACCTCGACGTTGCGCTCCTCGCTGACCGTGCCCGCGCCGGCCTGCCCGGCGACCTGGGGCAGCTCGGGCCCGGGGTCGAGGCCCATCGCGGTGCGCGCGGCCCGCACGTAGTACAGCCCTTCGAGAGCGGTCTGGGTCACCAGCCGGCACTGCACGGCGGTGCGGGCGGACTCCATCTGCGAGCCGGCTGCGGTGTACCGCTCGGAGGCGTCCGCAAGGGCCTGCCGGGACGGCTCGTCGGTGCCCACCAGGTTGATCACCTGACCGCCGAGGCGCTCCACCCACCGTCGGGCGTCGGCCTGGGCGTCCTCCAGCTCGCGCTGCTGGCTCGCCTGGCGGCTCTGCAGGTAGTACAGCGCGCCGCCGCCGATCAGCAGCACCAGCACCAGAACCGCGATGACAGTGTTCACACCCTCACCTCCTCGCGCCGGTGCTCCCGGCGGGAAACCCGACGATCCCGACACTACCCGCGTGGCCAGGACAGTCTGGGGCAGCGCGTGGCCAGAACTGCGCGTACAGGCTCTGACCACGCACAGTGACAGCGGCAGGAAAGGCGGGCGGTGCCCTGCACCCGAGGAAGCTGCTCGTCATGCCCCCCGTGGCGGGCCAACTCCACGCTCGCGTGCTCCACTCTCGCCTCTGCCGAAAGGGGCACTTCTACGATCTGGGTCGTGTTGCCTCGCCGGGACGGCGGGGTTCTGATCCACAATAGGGGCATGTCGACGCCGTCGGAACGAATCTGGGCGGTCGAGAAGGAGCCGGTTGACGGCCCGTCGCTCGCCTCCTTCCTCCCGGCGCGTGCTCGCAGCCCCGTCACCCTCGCCGAGGCAGCTCGTCGGATCGGTGGCGGCACGACGTTGCGCGAGGCCGTCGCCGATTTCCTCGACGACCTCAGGTTCGCACGGGACGATGACGACGCCGCCGACCGGATCCACGAGGAGCCGGTGACGCTCGACTCGCACACTGACGCATACCTGGCAGCCGTGGCCGAACACGTCGCAGCGTCCCGTGGACTTCGGGTGCCGCCGTGGACGCGTCGCACGGCCCGCTTCCTGGATCACTTCTGGTGGCCCTCCACTACGCCTGCCCTGCACGCACGCGCCCTGGTCGAGTCGCCGGCGGCCTTCCGTCGCCGAGGTATCTTCATCGGCCGCACGACCTTGAAACGGGTGTGAGGTGCAGCGCGACGAGCTCATACGGGCCCTCGCGGCCTTTGGGCGAAGAACTTGCGAGGTCCGGTGTCACCGCCGACCTGTACGTGGTCGGCGGCGCCGCCATCGCCCTTGCCTACGACGAACGCCGGTCCACCCGTGATGTGGACGCCGTCTTCGTACCCAAGGTCGAGGTGTACCGGGCGGCGGCTCGCGTGGGTGAGGACCTCCACCTGCCCGAAGGGTGGCTGAACGACGCCGTGAAGGGCTTCCTACTGGGAGCGGACCCGTTCGACACCGAGATATTCGAGGTTCCCGGCTTACGGTGCGAAGTCGCAAGCCCCGAGATGGTCCTCGTCCTCAAGTGTCTCGCACATCGCATCGGTGAGGACGACGACGACGTCCAGCTGCTGGCCGCGAAGGCGGGACTTGTGTCCGCCGAGGAGGTGCTCAACCTGGTGGAGCGGGTGGTGCCGGAGCGCCTCCTGACCCCAGGTTCGGTTCTTCGTCGAAGCTGTCCTGGACGCGGGCTGACCCGAGCCGATCGGTCACCCGCGCGGTCAGAACAGTTCGGGGCAGTGCGGGGCGGCGTCCTCGGCGAAGCTGCGCGAGGCGGCCAGCACCGCCCCCGGTCGCAGCTCGGTGACGCGGCCAGCCGCGGCCAGCGCCGTCCACCGGGTGTCGCCGAGGTAGGTGGCCGCGAGCTCCGTGGTGTCGCAGCGCAGGTCCGCCTCGGCGTCGGTGCGCCGCACCTGGGCCGTGCCGTCCGCTCCGACCTCCAGCCGCCAGCACCCCGCGTTCCACGGGCACACCGCGTCGGTGACCTCCAGCACGAGGTCGCACGGCGCGGTATAGCGGCGGGTGGTCAGTGCGCGGTCCACGTCGACCAGCCGGACCCACAGGCAGTCGGAGACGGTGACGACGGCGGCGCGCGGGTTCGCCAGCAGCAGCGGGAGCGGATCGTCGAGTGCCACGTTGCGGTGCACGACCTCGGAGCCGAAGTCGAGGCCGAGCAGGAAGCGCCACAGGGTGGCGTGCGCGTGCGGCGTCGCCGCGACCAGCTCGTGTACATGTATCTCGAAGCGAGGCCCGCGCTCGTCCCCACCGGCCTTGGCCCGGAACACCACATACCCGTCGTCGGCGACCGCGAAGCGGTAGGCGCTGGCGCCGTGCCGGTCGTGTTCGGGGTCGTGCAGCCACATTCGCCAGCCGGACTCCGGCCGCGAGATCCACCCGACACGCCGCGGTGCCACCAGGGCGTGTACCTCGCGCAGCACCGGCGCAGCCGCCTCGGCGTCCAGCAGCCGGACCCGGCCGGTGGGCACACCAGCTCGGTACTCGGCGCTGTGCGGTACCGCCAACCTGGCGCGGCGCGCAGCGACCGCGTAGCCGAAGCGGCCGTAGATACCGCCCTCGGAAGCCCACAGCACCGCCACCGGCTCCCCACCCCCCTCGTGCAGGCCGTGCAGCTGGGTGCGCATGAGCCTCCGCAACCCGCCGCGCCGCCGCTGGTCAGGGGCGACTCCGACGGCGGTCACCGCGGCGACCGGGGTGGGTCCGGCACCGGGCAACGTCATGTCGCGGGTCAGCACACCCCCGCCGCCGACCAGGGTGTCGCCGTCGAACAGCGCATGGAAGCGCTCCGGTTCGACCAGATCCCGGTAGACCGCGAGGTCCTCA
This sequence comes from Pseudonocardiaceae bacterium, assembly GCA_035640155.1. GTDB lineage: Bacteria > Actinomycetota > Actinomycetes > Mycobacteriales > Pseudonocardiaceae > JALYQB01. Next base: position 5,212 of record DASQWR010000237.1, on the reverse strand, counting down.
GGGCGCAGGTCATCGAGGAACGCGCCCTCGGTGACGCGGAGAAACTCCTCGACGTCCGCCTCGGCAAGGGCACGGATGGACAGCTGCGTGGGTTCCACGTGTGCCGTTCCTACCGGTCGCGCCCATTCCTGACGACCAGGTTTCCGGCCTGCGGTACGGGAGACACCCGCGGCCGGGGGCGGCCGCCGGGGAAACGGGCGGTTGGGTCGGCTTGACCAGATTCGTCTCCGAGGCCACTCTTGCGCGGACAACTCGATACACGAGCGGCAGCAGCAGGAACCCGGTGCGAGTCCGGGACGGTCCCGCCACTGTGACCGGGAAGCCGCGCTCCAATCGATGACCACGGCCGAGGGGCTGGAAGGTCGGGGCGTGGGCGGCGATCCGGGAGTCAGGACACTGCGCTGTCGTCGGATCCAGACGGGGCGGAAGACCCCGGAGGAGGAGTCTCCACATGTCTGTGGCCACCGGTTCGGTGACGAGGGCGATCGACACGATCAGGGTGCGCGATGCGGTCATCGTCGGGTTGCTGGTGGTAGGCGCGCTGTTCCTGCTCTACGCCATGTTCCTGGACCAGGGCGGGCTGCTCGCGCCGTTCTTCGGGGCCGAGTCGTTCAGCAACAACTACCTGCACGAGTTCGCCCACGACGCCCGTCACCTGCTCGCGCTTCCCTGCCACTAGGCCAGGAGCGGTGACGATGAGCCCGCTGCTCCGCCTGGTCGGACGTGGCGCAATCGCCGGTGTCGTCGCGGGTCTGCTGTCCGCCGTGGTGTCGTTCCTGCTCGGTGAGCCGTCGGTGCGCAGGGCGGTCGAGTTGGAGGAGGTGGCCGCGCACACCGCCGGGCACGCCGCCGGGCAAGCCGAGCACGCCGAGGTGTTCTCCCGTACCACCCAGCAGGGCGCGTTGTTCCTGGTGTCGATGCTCACCGGCCTCGCGCTCGGGATCCTGTTCGCCCTGGTCTACGCGCTGTGGCAGCAGCGCGACCCGGATGCGGACTCGTGGCGGCGCTCCATCCTGCTCGCCATCGCGGGCCTGGTGGGGATCGCACTGATCCCGTTCCTGCGGTACCCGGCGAACCCTCCTGCGGTGGGCGACCCGGCATCCGTGGACGCCCGGACGACGGCGTACCTCACGTCCATCCTCATCGGCCTCGTCGCGGTAACGGCCGCCGTGCAGGTGCACAGGCGGCTGGCCGACCGTGGCGTGCGGCCGTCGTTGCGTCAGCTGGCCGCATTGGGTGTCGTGGTCGTCGGCCTGGCGGCGACGTGGCTGCTCCCGGGCACCACCGACGTGGTCGAGGTGCCGGCCGACCTGATCTGGAACTTCCGGCTGGCTTCGATCGCCACCCTCGTCGTGCTGTGGCTCGGCCTTGGTGCGATCTTCGGATTTCTCGGGGAGCGTGCCGAACGAGGAGTTGCCAGCGAGGACCGCTCCTCGGCGCGGCCCTCATGAGAGCCTGCCGGCGGTCGCGTCATCGACGGGGGTGTAAGCATTGTTCGGCATTGGGCCTCTTGGAGAGACAGACGCCCTGAATCCCGGCACTTCCAGCACTGCCCGCCTCATGAAGTAGCCTACCCTCATCACTCTGCCGAGAAGACCAGGGCGAATATAGTTGCTGCGCGTGCGCGCCCGCTGGCCGCAAGCCATCTGGCGTTCCAGCGGCCCTTGGGCGACCGCAGATCCGCCCGTGACCAGCTCAGGGCCTCCAGCCAGCTAGAGAGAGCTGGCCTGTTCCAGCCCGCCGGCCAGCGGCGTCGTCCGCCACTGCTCGAGCGACGGCCGGAGGCCATCCGCGAGCATCGGGAGCTGGGGCACGAGGGCGTGGCACGCGACGACGTGCAGCATGCGCGCGGTCTCCATGACGCGCAGCAGCCGTTGGTTCAGCGGGCGCAGGCCCAGCCGCGCGGCCGCCGCGTCGTAAGCCGCCTGCCCTTCCGGGCCGGCGAACGCGAGGTCCCACTCGGCCGGACCGAGGGTGGTGTGCTCGAAGTCGGAACAGAGCTCGCCGTCCGACGTGACAATGATGTTGTAGAACGGCGCGTCGCCGTGGATGGGCTGGACTCCGGCTCCCGGGAACGCCGCTTCCACGGCGGCCTGGGAGCGGAAGAGGGGCTCGAGCATCGCCCATTCGCGTCGGGCGCGGTCGAGGTCGGTGGCGGCGAGGAGGTCGGGCTGGCGTTCCAGCTGCGCGAGGCCGTCCGGGATGGACTCGTCGAGCGGCACGAGGTACGGCAGCTTGCCGGGGTACTCGCGCAGGGCGGCGTGTAGGTGCGCGGTGATCTCCGAGCGTCGGCCGGTATCGGGAGCGGCGTCGGAGACCTGCTCGACGAACTGCCAGAACGTCATCGAGAACCCGTCCCGCCAGATCGGCTCCCGCGGCACCAGCGGGCTGGGCGGCACGACCGGGTGACCGCGATCGGCGAGCCAGCCCGCGACATCCAGCTCCAAGCGCTGCTGGGCGACCTGCGCATCCGGATCAGCTGCCACCGTGCGCGGCAGGACCGTGGGCACCCGCACTACCACCGGCGCCGGCGCAAGATGCACGATGACGGAGAACACGTCGTACAGCACGCGCGGCTCAGCCACGCTGAGCCCCAGATCACGGCCCGAGGCAGCCGCAGCGGCGGCCGCCCGGTCCGTGCGGGCGGCCAGGTCCTCGGCGGTGAGCATCACCCTCATCCTGTCAGAATGAGCGGGAAGAACGCCCGGAAGCCTTCCGCCGCTGACGCCACACGCGCCGCAGTGCGCAGGAAGCGAGGTGACGAAGCCCAGCACGGTGTCCACATGGAGAAGCTGCGGCCCAACAGCTGTGCCACGATCCGCCGGTGAATGCTGACGAGCTGGTGGCGATCTACGACCCGACGGGTGCGGAGATCGGCAGTGCACCGCGGTCGGTGATGCGAGCCGAGGGGCTGTGGCATGCCTGCGCCTCGGTGCTGGTGCTCTCCGGCGATAGGCAGCGGGTCTATGTGCACCGCAGGGTCGAGGACAAGGACATCTTTCCTGGCGCGCATGACTGCTGGGCCGGCGGTGTGATGGCGCCCGGTGAGCACCCCGCAGGACTGCGCGCGGCGAGAGCTGGCCGAGGAGCTGGGTGTTGTTGGCGTTGCGATCGAGCCGCTTTTCACCACACGGTTTTCCGACCCGCTGCTGCGCAGCCATACCCATGCGTATCAGACGCGTTGGGATGGGCCGATCGTGCACCAGCCGGAGGAGATCGCCGCCGGCTGGTGGATGAGCATCGACGAGCTGCAAGCCAAGCTGGCCGATCCGGCCTGGCCGTTCGTGCCCGACGGCCGGGCACTCATCGAGGAATGGTTACGTCGTTACCACTGAGCGTTACGGAAGTTCCTCGATGGTGAGCCGGTGTCGAACGGGCGGTAGCGGTCCGGCTCATCTGTCACCAGCGCCCAGCCTCGTTCCAGGGCGCAGGCCGCGGCATGCGCTGCTTCGAGGTCACCGGCCGCCAGGTCTCCGACGGTGCGGGCTCGGGTGGTGGTGAGTTCATCGACGACCGCGGTCGGCAGGCGCAGCAGCACCTCGAGCACCGGGCGGTGTTTGTCCTCGAGCCCGGACCATGCGGCGGCGACCGAGGTGGAGGGCAGCACCAGCACGATGTTCTCCTGCACGGAGGTCCAGACCAGCGCAGCGGCATATACCGAGGCATGGCTGGCGAAGGCGATCAAGCAGGAGGAGTCGAGGACGCGGCCCCCGATCACGCCGGGCGCTGCTCGGCTGGGAGCGGGTCGAGGCCGAGGGTGCGTCGCACCGCGTCGAGTGCCTCCGGTGGTGGCGGACCGCCGAGCACCCGCTCGAGCTCGGCCAGCGCGTGGGCTTTCTTCAGGCTCTCGCGCAGCGCATCGGCGACGAACGCGGACAGGCTGTCCGCCGCGCCACTGTTTACAGCGTTGCGAGCGTCGGCCAGCAGCTCCGGTGGCAGGCTCACCGTTACCCGCTCAGCAGTCATACGCTCAGCCTAGTCGAGTCATACCGGGGCTTGGAACATTGGTCTCCCGGCCCGCCGGGCGGGTACTTGTCACCGTGACGGAACTGGTAGGTCGGGATCCCCGTCGTGGTGGGCCGGGCGAGGCCACCATTCGTCTAGCCGTCACCCGTGTCAGCTCGGTTCCTGGACCTGCAGCCGGACATGTCTGTGGTCGGCGAGGCCGGCAGCGGCGAGGAGGTCCTCGCGCAGGTCGCCGCGGTGGTGCCGGACATCGTGCTGCTGGACCTGGTGTTGCCCGGGATGAGCGGGGTGCAGACCGTTGCAGCGCTGCGGGTGAGCCACCCCGGTGTGAAGGTCGTCGTGCTCACCTCCTTCGCTGGCCAGGACTCGGTGCTGCCCGCGGTCCGCGCCAGTGTCGCCGGCTACCTGCTCAAGGACGTCGGGCCCGCCGAGCTCGCCGACGCGCTGCGCTCGGTGCAGGCCGGCGGCGCGCCGCTGCACCCGCTGGTCGCGGCTACTGTCATGCACTCGAGGACCGCCGACGCGGGTGACGCGCTCACCCCGCGGGAACGCGAGGGCACGGTGTCCCTGGCAGACCGCACCGGCGACACCGTGCACCTCGCAGGACGCGCTGGGCGTGCCGCTCGTCCTTCGCCCCGTAACTGTTGCACGCTGGCTCTAGGTCATTGGGCCCACGAGGGTGGCGCCAGGGTGCCGCCCCGCTGGGCAGGATTGACGTCACCACTGCGGAGGCGGGGGCGCTCCGGGATGCGGGTAGCCCGGGGATGGTGGGTAGCCCGGATTCTGCGGATAGGTCCGCGGCGGCTGCGGATAGCCCGGCTGCGACGGGGGTGCGGCCGTCGCCCTGGCGAGCTCGAGATCGAGTGCCTCCCGGCGCATCCGCTGGTCGATGTAGAGCAGGCCGGTCACGCCGGCGCTGAACGGCACCGTGATCGTGCTCGCGATGATGGTGCCGATCGCTCCGAGTATCAGCGAGAACAGGCTGGTCTGGCCGATCGTCTCCGGATCCTGACCGAGCGCGAAACCGGAGAAGCCGCCCGCGAGGCCGAACAGGGACGAGATGATCGCGGCGAGCACCGAGGCGATCAGGGCGGTGAGCAGCAGGATGCCGAAGATGTGCCACCACTGCGGGCAGACGAGGCTACGCGAGCGGGAGAGCGCCGCGATCACCCCAGTGCGCTCCAGCATGTACGCCGGGCTGGCCAGTGCCAGCGCGACGTAGAGGTAGATCATCAGGATGATCGCG
>DASQWR010000236.1:0-9016 GCA_035640155.1 Pseudonocardiaceae bacterium | reverse complement strand
GGGCACCGAGGCGCCAGGGTGCAGCACCACGTATCCCGGCGCCCGGGTGAGCGCGCTGACGTCGGCCAGCGGGCGGCGCACGGCGAGCCGCCCGTCGTCGCCGGCTGGAAGCCGGTAACCGGCGGCGCGGGCGAGGGAGAGGCCCCGCTCCGCCTCGGGGGGATCACCCTCGACGTGGTGCCGCAGGTCGAGCAGCGACCCGGGGTAGTCCTCGCTGACCGCACCGATCCACCCGACGCCGGCGAGCCGCAGCAGCAGCGCGAGCGGCAGCGCGGACTGGTGGAAGGACGTCAGCAGCAGGGCCGCGGCCGGCGCCTCGGCGCGCACGGCGGCGGTCAGCGCCGCGACGTGCTCGGGGGTGACCGGGTCCGGCTCGGGATCGATCCAGGGTGCCCGCCACTCGAGGACCCGGTCCACGCCGGGCAGCAGCTCGGCGGCAGTGCGGCCACGCGGCCCGGCCAGCAGCACCACCTCGTCGGCATGCGCGGCGACCGCGCGCACGGCGGGACCGGCGAGCAGCACGTCCCCGGCGTTGTCCAACCGGGCCACCAGCGCGGTGCCACCGGCGGGGGCCGTCACTGGCGCCGTCCCGATTGGGTCCATCCGGACAGGGCCAGCTCGACGGCGGCGGTCACGTCGGGGGCGACCTCGCGGGCGTCGCGGACCTCCTCGGGACGGGTCCGTGCGGTGGGCACCAGGATCCCCCGGGCGCCGGCGGCGGCAGCGGCGTCCACATCGGCGCCGGTGTCACCCACCACCGTGCAGCGGTGCACCGGCACGCCGAGCTCCGCGGCGGCGGCGCGGACCATGCCGGGGGCGGGCTTGCGGCAACCGCAGCCGTCGCCCTCGCCGTGCACACAGACCTGCCAGCTGCCGAACGGCCCGAGCAGCTCCTCGACCCGGGCGTTCACCCGCTCCAGCGCGACCGGGCTGATGAGGCCGCGGGCGACGCCGGACTGGTTCGTCACCACCGCGACACCGACGCCGAGCGCGCGCAACCGGTCCAGCGCCGCGCGGGCACCGGGCACGGGGCGCACGGCGGCCGGGTCGTCGTTGTAGGGGACGTCCTGGACGAGGGTGTCGTCGCGGTCGAACAGGACGGCAGCGGGAGCCGGGGGATTCGTCGCGATGCCGGTCATCAGCCTCCCCCTCCCTTCCTCCTCGCCCAGGGCGGAGACTCGCTACGAGAGCGTCTCCCTACCGCTACCCTACGGAGCGACTTCTCAAACCTGGTGACGGCTCGCCCAGGTACGCGCCTGCGCGCCCCCGGCAAATCGTGACGCTGAGTGAGGGCAAAAAGAAACAGGCGGCCCCAAGCCGGGAGGTGGCGCGCCTCACGTTCCCGCTCCGTTTCGCGTCCCCGGGGTTCGGGTAGTCCCCGCAGGCTCTCATGCAGGGCCACCGAGCGGGTGGAAGAAGGCGAACCGGGGGCGTGTTCCACCTCGGCGGCACCACGTCGGACGACACGGGAGGACATGACATGACGGGTGGATTCTCCGGCCCGGGTGGCCTGGGGCCCGGTCCCTTCGACGAGTTCCTGGCGCGTTTCTTCGGCGGTGACCCTCGGCAGCCCGTGCAGCGGGTGGACATCGGCCGGCTGCTCACCGACCCCGCCCGGCAGCTGGTCACCGCCGCCGCGCAGCATGTGGCAGAGCGCGGCGGCGCCGATCTCGGCACCGAGCACCTGCTGTGGGCGGCCACCCGCACCGAGCCGACCCGCCAGCTGCTCTCCCGGGCCGGTGCGGATCCGGATGCCCTGGCACGGGAGGCCGACGCGCTGGGCGCGGCCGGGCAGCCGCGGCAGGAGCCGCCGGCGCTCACCCCCGCGGCGAAGCGCGCGCTGCTCGACTCCCACCAGATCTCCCGTGCGTTGGGCTCCACCTACATCGGTCCCGAGCACGTCCTGCTCGCACTGTTGGCCAACCCCGAGTCGCCCGCCGGGCGCATCCTCGACGCGGCACGCATCACCCCGGAGTCCCTGGAGCGGGCGGCGATGGCGCCGCGCGGCAGCGGCGGCGGGCCCGGCGAACCGCCGCCGCGCCCGACGAGCACGCCGACCCTGGACCAGTTCGGGCAGGACCTCACCGAGCTCGCCCGGGCCGGCAAGCTCGACCCGGTGGTCGGACGCGGCGAGCAGATCGAGCAGACCATCGAGGTGCTCTCGCGGCGCACCAAGAACAACCCGGTCCTCATCGGTGAGGCCGGTGTCGGCAAGACCGCGATCGTCGAGGGCATCGCGCAGCGGATCGTCGACGGTGACGTGCCGGACCTCCTCGCGGGCCGGCGGGTGGTGCAGCTCAACCTCACCGGCATGGTCGCCGGAACCCGTTATCGCGGTGACTTCGAGGAGCGCATGACCAAGCTCATCGCTGAGATCCGCGAGCACGGCGACGACCTGATCGTCTTCCTCGACGAGCTGCACACCCTGGTCGGGGCCGGCGGGTCCAGCGAGGGCGGGATGGACGCCGGCAACATGCTCAAACCGGCGCTGGCCCGCGGCGAGCTGCACGTCATCGGAGCCACCACCCTGGACGAGTACCGCAGCGGTATCGAGCGGGACGCCGCCCTCGAGCGCCGCTTCCAGCCGATCCTGGTGCCGGAGCCTTCGGTGGCCGACACCGTGGCGATCCTGCACGGCCTGCGCGACCGCTACGAGGCGCACCACCAGGTGCGGTTCACCGACGAGGCGCTGGTCGCGGCGGCGGAGCTGTCCGACCGCTATATCTCCGACCGGTTCCTGCCGGACAAGGCGATCGACCTGGTCGACCAGGCCGGTGCCCGGGAGCGGCTGCGCACCCGGACTCCCACCGCGGACGTCCGGAACCTCGAACAGCAGCTCGAGCAGCTCACCCGGGACAAGGAGGGGGCGGTCGCGGCCGAGCAGTACGAGCGCGCATCATCGTTGCGCGACGAGATCGCCGCGATGCGCGAGCGCATCGAGTCGGCCCGCGCGGGCGGTGGGTCGGGCGTGCCGGAGGTCGGCGTCGAGGAGATCGCCGAGGTGGTGTCCCGCTCCACCGGCGTCCCGGTCAGCCAGCTCACCGAGGAGGAGCGGGGACGGCTGCTGCGCCTGGAGGATCACCTGCACCAGCGGGTGATCGGGCAGGACGATGCGGTCGCGGTGATCGCGGAGGCGGTGCGGCGCTCCCGCTCCGGGCTGGGCGACCCGGCCCGCCCCATCGGCAGCTTCCTGTTCCTCGGCCCCACCGGTGTCGGCAAGACCGAGCTGGCCCGCGCGCTCGCCGAGGCGCTGTTCGGTGATACCGACCGCATGGTGCGCCTGGACATGAGCGAGTACGGCGAGCGGCACACGGTGAGCAGGCTGATCGGTGCCCCGCCCGGCTACGTCGGCTACGGCGACGCGGGCCAGCTCACCGAGGCGGTGCGCCGCAGGCCGTACTCGGTGCTGCTGCTCGACGAGATGGACAAGGCGCACCCGGACGTTTTCAACCTGCTCCTGCAGGTGCTCGACGACGGCCGGCTCACCGACGGGCAGGGCCGCACGGTCGACTTCCGCAACACCGTGGTGATCATGACGAGCAACGTGGGTTCCGAGGTGATCGGCACCTCCACCTCGCTGGGGTTCACGACCCGCTCGGATGACGCCGCCGAGCGCGGCCTGCAGGACCGGGTGATGTCGCGGCTGCGGGAGGCGTTCCGGCCGGAGTTCCTCAACCGGATCGACGAGATCGTGGTGTTCCGCCGCCTCGACGCCGACCAGTTGCGGCGCATCACCGACCTGCTGCTGGAGGAGACCCGGCGGAGGCTGCACGCCCAGGACATCACGGTGGAGTTCGACCCCGCCGCGGTCGACTGGCTGGCCGACCGGGGCTACCAACCCGAGTTCGGGGCCCGCCCGCTGCGCCGGACCATCCAGCGCGAGGTCGACAACCGGCTCTCGGCACTGCTGCTCGACGGTCGCCTGGACCGCGGCCAGCATGTGCGGGTGGACCAGAAGGACGGGTCGCTGACCTTCGATGTCACCAACCCGCAACCGGCCGCGCCCATCGCCCCAGCCGGCTGAGGTCCGGTGCGACTGCGACGGGTCCGGCCGAGCAGCGCCGGGATCAGCCGGCAGCGGCGTGGCCGCGGGTTCAGCTATGCGGATGCCAGCGGCGGACGGGTCACCGATCCCGAGACCCTCGAGCGCATCCGGAGCCTCGCGATCCCGCCCGCGTGGCAGGACGTCTGGATCTGCCCGTTGCCGAACGGGCACATCCAGGCCGTCGGCACGGACGCGGCGGGGCGGCGGCAGTACCGCTACCACGACGAGTGGCGCCGCGTCCGCGACGCCGAGAAGCACGACCGGGTGCTGCAGCTGGGACGGCGGCTGCCGCAGGTGCGTGCAGAGGTGACCGAGCAGCTCGACGGGAAGGGCCTGACCCGGGAGCGGGTGCTCGCGGCCGCGGTGCGGATGCTCGACATCGGAGTGTTCCGCGTCGGCAGCGAGGAGTACGCGCCCAGCGACGGGGAGGACGACGAGGAGGGCAGCTTCGGGCTGGCCACCGTGCGCCGCGAGCACGTGCGGCTGCGGCGCGGGGCGGTGGAGTTCCGCTACCGGGCCAAGGGCGGAGCGGATCGCGCGATCGCCCTGCGTGACGCCCAGCTGCACCGCGTCGTGGGGTCGCTGCTGCGTCGTCGCGGAGGGGGCGAGGAGCTGCTGGCCTACCGCGACGGCCGGGCGTGGCGCGACGTGCGCTCCGCGGACGTCAACGCGCGGATCAAGGAACTCGCGGGGCCGGACTTCACCGCGAAGGACCTTCGTACCTGGAACGCGACGGTGCTGGCCGCGGCGGCCTTCGCCGGGGCGGCCGCAGACGGTGTTCCCACCTCGCAGCGAAACCGCGCCCGAGTGGTCAACACCGTGCTGGACGAGGTCGCCGAGCACCTGGGCAACACCCGCGCCGTGGCGCGGGCCTCCTACGTGGACCCGCGCGTGGTGGAGCGGTTCGAGGAGGGCCGGACCGTGCTCCGCGCGATGCACCGGGCCGGGTCCGACAACCTGTCCGATGACGCCGTGCGGTGCGCTGTCGAGCGCGCCGTGCTGCGCCTGCTCCGCGAATGACAGTGCCGTTCTTCTACGCGTGGAGGACCTACGAGATGTTCCGTGCCACCGACACCGGGTACCCCGCCGCCCGTGGCCGATGTGATGGGAGAGGTGCTGCCGGAGTCGATCCTGCGCGAGGTCGTCGACGTACTGGTGCGGCTGGTCGAGGCAGCTGGCGCACTGATCATCTTCGTAGGCGCGATATGGGCCTTCCTGAAGTTCCTCCGCGCCGGCTTTGACCGGAGCCGAGGTGGCTCCGCGACATCGTTCGTGGCGATCCGGCTCAGCCTCGGGCGGTTCCTCGCGCTCGGACTGGAGTTCCAGCTCGCCGGCGACGTGCTGCGGACTGCCATCGCGCCCAGCTTCACCGAGATTGGCCAACTTGCCGCCATCGCCGCCATCCGGACTGCGCTCAACTACTTCCTCGCCCGAGAGATCGCCAACGAGCGGGCCGAGATCGAACGCCAGAACGAGGCACGGGACCGGCGGTCACGACCGGCCAGCGCCCCGTGACAGCTGTTCTTGATCTGGCCGCACTACTCGTCGTCGGCGCGGCGCTCGTGGCCGCCGCCGCTGTCCTCGCCTCGTCCAGACAGCCGCGCGAGGCGCTGGCCGTGCTGCTGGAGTTCCTCACCGCCGCCGGACTGCTCCGGCTCGCGGGCACTCCGTCCTGGAGCAGCCTGCTGACCGCCGCGGTCATCATCGCGCTCCGACGGCTGATCTCCGCCGGCCTCAACCCTCCAGCCCAACACGGCCGGCGCTGACTGCCGGGGAGGAGGGAACTCATCGACGCGTACCCGAGCTCGCAGTCACTCGAACCGGGAGGTGTCGCCCGCTCCACGACGTAGGATCTCGGTTTCCGCCTGGGAGAAGTCGATTACCGTCGTCGGCTCGGTGCCGCAGTCACCGGAGTCGACCACCGCGTCCACCGCATGATCGAGCCGCTCCTTGATCTCCCAGCCCTGCGTCATCGGATCGTCCTGGCCGGGCAGCAGCAGGGTGGACGACAGCAGCGGCATCCCGAGCTCGGCGAGCAGCGCCTGCACAACGGGGTGGTCGGGGATGCGGACGCCGACGGTCTTCTTCCCCGGGTGCCACAACCGGCGTGGCACGTCCTTCGTCGCCGGCAGGATGAACGTGTAACTGCCCGGCGTCGACGCCGCGACCAGCCGGAACACCGCATTGCTGACCTGCACGAACTGTCCGAGCTGGGCGAAGTCCTTGCACACCAGCGTGAAATGGTGCCGGTCGTCGAGGCGGCGGATCTTCCTGATCCGGTCGATCCCCTCCTTGTTGCCCAGCTGGCAGCCGAGCGCATAGCAGGAGTCCGTCGGATAGGCGATCAGGCCGCCGGCGCGGACGAGGTCGACGACCTGACCGATCACGCGACGCTGCGGGTCGACCGGATGCACGTCGAAGTATCTCGCCATCAGGCCTGCCGCTGACTGAGCGCTGTCACCCCGACCGGGGGCAGCCCGGCGGCGGTGGCGATCAGCTCACAGAACGCGTCGGCATGCGGGCGCAGGTCCTCGTCCAGCGGCGTCCAGGACGCCCGGAGCTCCACGTCGTCGGACCGCTGCGGCCCGGCGATGTCGCCGAAGCGCACCGAGGACGTCTGGGTGACCGTGCCGCCGAGTGCGGTGCTCCGGGCTCCGGTGGCGTGCAGGGCCTCGGTGAGCCACGACCAGCCCACGGCGGCCAGCAGCGGGTCCCCGGCCAGCTCCACCTCGAGTTCCGCGCGGAGGTAGGCCACCAGGCGCAACGTCCCGCCCCAGGCCGCCTGGCTGTCCGGGTCGTGTAGCAGCACCAGCCGGGCGGTCACGATCTCCTCACCGTCAGCTGTCACCCGGGCGCCGATCGCGTGGGTCCATGGGGCGAGCCGCTGCGGCGCTCGCAGGCGCTCGAGCTCGACCTCGGAGCGTGGCCGGGCTCGCTCCAACGAGCGGACCGCCCGCCGGAATGCGACCGGGACCGAACCGGTCACGAGGCGCGGGCGTCGCGCACCGGGTGACCGGAGGTCATCCGATAGCTGGGAACCACTGGCTGCCACCAGAGCTCGACGCCCCCCGCGCACTCGAGGCAGATCGCCACCGGAGCCGGATCGCCGGGCAGCTGCACCACCTCCACCTCGGTGTCGAGCCGGCAGCCGGCGCACCAGGCGATCTCGATGGTGACGTAGCGGTCATCGGGGGCGTGGTGGGCCATCGGGTGCACCTCTCGCGGTTGTTCCTCGTACCGTCGGGGCTCACCGTCGCACGTGGAGCCGGCGAGCGGGTGGTGCCACGCCGGGCGGGACACGGCACGCCGGGCGGGACACGGCACGCTCGTGGGACGATGACCGGGAGATGACGAACGCCACCCGGCTGGTCCCCGCGCGCCGTGAGCTGACCGATGCCCCCCTGCTCGTCGCGGCCCGGGGTGGGCGCCCGCCCCGCCTGCCGGTCTGGTTCATGCGGCAGGCTGGCCGGTCCCTGCCCGAGTACCGGGAGCTGCGCGCCGACATCCCGATGCTGCAGGCGTGCCTCACCCCCGAGCTGGCCTGCGAGCTCACCCTGCAGCCGGTGCGCCGGCACCGGGTGGACGCCGCGATCCTGTTCAGCGACATCGTGGTGCCGCTGCGCGCCGCCGGGGTGGGGCTGGACATCGTGCCGGGCACCGGCCCGGTGGTGGAGGCACCAGTACGCTGCGCCTCCGATGTCGCGGCGTTGCCGGTGCTCGAGCCCGCCGCCGTGGAGCCGGTGGCCGCGGCCGTCCGGCTGCTGGTCGGCGAGCTCGGCGCGGTGCCCCTGATCGGTTTCGCCGGGGCGCCGTTCACGCTTGCCTCCTACCTCGTGGAGGGTGGGCCGAGTCGCAACCACGAGCGCACCAAGGCGCTGATGCACGCCGAGCCGGCGGTGTGGCACGCGCTGCTCGACCACCTGGCCGACGTGACGCTGACCTTCCTGCGGGTGCAGGCCGAGGCCGGAGTCGACGCGGTGCAGCTGTTCGACTCCTGGGCGGGCGCGCTCCCCGAGTGGGCGTACCGCGAGTTCGTGCTGCCCCACACCGCCCGGGTGCTCGACGGCCTCACCGGCACCGGCCTGCCGCGCATCCATTTCGGCGTGGGGACCGGGGAGCTGCTCGGCGCGATGGCCGAGGCCGGTGCCGAGGTGGTCGGCGTGGACTGGCGGGTGTCGTTGGCCGAGGCCGCTCGCCGCGTCGGCGCCGGCTGCCCCGGCCGGCCAGTCGTGCTGCAGGGCAACCTGGACCCGGCGGTGCTCTTCGCCGGCTGGCCGGCGGTCGAGCGCGCGGTGCGGCGGGTGGTCGCGGAGGGCCGGGCCGCCGACGCGCACATCGTGAACCTCGGGCACGGCGTGCTGCCCGACACCGACCCGGAGATGCTGACGCGGGTCGTGGAGCTCGTGCACGCGCTGTGACGGCGCCGCACGTCGCGGTCGTCGGTGGTGGCGTCTCGGGCCTCGCGGGTGCCTACCGGCTGCGGCGGCTGCTTCCCCCCGGTGCGCGGATCACCGTGCTCGAGGGTTCCTCCCGGATCGGCGGCGCGCTGCGCACCATCGAGCTGGCGGGTGTCCCGTTCGACGTCGGCGCCGAGGCCTTCCTCGTCGTCCGTCCCGAGGCGACCGCACTGGTCACCGAGCTCGGGCTGGGCACCGAGCTGGTACACCCCACTCCGGCGCGCCCGACTGTCCGTGCCGGGGGGCGGACGGTGCCGCTGCCGAGCCGGACCGTGCTCGGGCTGCCCGGTTCCCCGGACGACGTCGCGGGTGTGCTGTCGCCCGAGGGCCTGGCGCGGGTCGCCGCCGAGCCGGGGACGCCGCTGCACTGGGAGCCGGGCTCGGACGCTGCCGTGGGTGCCCTGCTGCGATCCCGCGCCGGGGACGAGCTGGTGGACCGGCTGGTCGACCCGCTGCTCGGCGGGGTGTACGCCGGGCGGGCCGAGGCGCTCGGCCTGCGGGCGACCCTGCCCGC
>DASQWR010000235.1:0-6301 GCA_035640155.1 Pseudonocardiaceae bacterium | reverse complement strand
TTCAGCTGGGGTAGCTGTGACTGTTGGGACTGGTGTGGCTCGGCTCGGCGTGTCTGCTTGATCTTCGTCTGGGTTCTGGGAGTCTGGCCGGGTGTCGCAGACCCCGACGTATGAACAGCTGCTGGAGTTAGTCGAGGAGCTGTCGCGGCGCAATGCTGAGCTGGAGCGGGTCGTCGCCGAGCAGGCGGAGGAGATCGCGGAGTTGCGGCGGCGGCTGGGGGCGGATTCGTCGAACTCCTCGCAGCCGCCGATCCGAGAACTTGCACAACGCTTCAATAGCGTCTTACATCGGAACTCCTCCATTGTCTCCTGGGTAGGACTCTGTCATGGCTCAGATGCTGTCATCTCTCCGCGACCCCGACGCGACCTTGCTGCGGGACTTCAAGCGGTCCTTGCGGTCCCAGAACAACGAGCAACAGTAAGATCTTTAATCGCGAGCGGACGCACTATGGGATGAGGCCGCGGTCGAGGCGTTCTTGAACGACGCGTGGGAGACACTTAAGGCCACACGCCACCCCGATACTGGTCCGGGGAAGGTATACTTCCTAGGACCGGTTGTTTAGGCGACTGAGTATAGCGTCCGCGATGGACAGCTGGTGCAGGCATCTCTTGTGTTGGAGCGGATCTTCGAGCCGGGACGGGGTTGAAGGCGACAAGGAGGGCCAATGCGTGCGCTGCGATGGCGGTCAGGTGTCACTTGTCCAAGTGGCGCGCCGAGGTTGTGTTCATGATGCGGACGCTGGGCGGCGTGCTCCTCGCCGCGGGGATCGTGTTGGGCACCATGGCGGGCGCGACGTCCCCGGGCGCCGGAGACGACCGGTCCCGGCAACCCGATTTTGACCTGCAGGCGCATCGCGGCGGGATCGGACTGCGTCAGGAGAGCAGCCCGGCGGCGTTCGAGAACGCGCTCGAACTTGGAGTCACCACCCTGGAGCTGGACCTGCAGATCACCGAGGACGGCCAGGCCGTGGTCACTCACGACCGCAAGACCAACCCGGTCGTCTGCCAGGACACCGCGCCCGCCGTTCCCGGTGACCCGGAGTTCCCGTACCTGGGCAAGTTCGTCAAGGACCTCACCTTCGCCCAGGTCAAGACGTTCGACTGCGGCACCCGGCGCCCGGCGGACCCGAGGACCGACCGCTACATCGACAGCCAAATCCAGGTACCGGGCTCGAAGATGATGATCCTGGGTGAGGTGTTCGACCTCGTCAAGCGGGCCCATGCCACCGGGCAGCGCGGCGTGATGCTCAACATCGAGACCAAGGTCGAGGCCGGCGCTCCGGAGCAGACCGCTCCCCGCGAGCAGTTCGTGCAGGTCGCCGTTCAGGAGATCCGGCGCGCCGGCATGCTCGGCAACGTGACGGTCCAGAGCTTCGACTGGGGGGCGCTGATGCGGATGCGACAGGTCGAGCCGCGGCTGCCGATTGTCGCCTTGGCCAACGGCACCTTTCTGGAGGTCGGTCAGCCGGGCGCGTCCCCCTGGCTGGGCGGCATCGACATTGACGACTTCGGCGGTAGTGTTGTGCGGGCAGCCAAGTCCTTCGGCGCCGACGCGATCTCCCCCGTGCACGGTGACCCGCAGGATGGCTCGGTCATCGACCCCGGCTACCAGCCGTTCACCACCAAGGAGATGGTCGACGAGGCGCACGCGGCCGGGATGAAGGTCATCCCGTGGACCGTCGATGACATCGCGACCATGAACCGGCTCATCGACATGAGGGTTGACGGCATCATCACCGACTACCCCGACCGACTGCGAGACTTGCTTGAGACCCGCGGCTACCCGCTGCCGCGCCGGTTCGAGGTACGCCGCTAAGGACTGCATCGGCGACTCCACCCTCGGCTGAGCGCTTCGCGGCGTGACGAGCCTGGTCCGGCTCCCGGACGGCGATTCAGGTGGCGGGGGTGAAAGTAATCGTCACGTCAGGGCAGGTATCTGCCCCCGTGGTGAGCCCATAAGCACTCCGAAGGTTACACTGGCCCAGCAGCTGTACCGCGGAGGCCACGTGTGATGACCCCCGCAGGCCGACGTCCAACCCGGGACGGGCCTTCCGCGTGTACCTCAGGGTCGCCCTCTCCAAAGGATCCACCCGGCTGTCGCCGCTGATGACGAGCTGCCCGGCGTGGTCACCCCCCGCGCCAAGTGGCCACTCGTCGCGGCTGAGCGTAGAGCCCTCAGCGATGGTGGCGGTGCATTTCGGCGCTTGTCTCATGCAGCGCTGCCCAGGAGGTCATGGTGTGCGCGTCTGACAGCCGGCCCTCGGTGTGAGGCTCACGTCGGTGTCCAAGAGCCTCCCCGCAGCGCAGGCGCCCGTGGGATCATTCGTGGGGCGAAACTGCGGCTAACGGTGTTGCGCGGGCTGTCCCGAGCGGTCCGCGCTGCGACCGTTGTTGCAGGCAGAGGCCAGATGGGACGGTGTACAGGCCCCTCGTAAGGAGCAGGTCGTTGGTTCGATTCCGCAGGCGGCTCCCGGCCCTCACCTGCGGAACCGCCCTGGTGAGGGCCTCCCCACCCCTGACCTCGTTATGAAACGTTCGATCTTTAAGGTCATTGGCGTCGAGGACGATGATCGCATGCCTACCACCGCCCCGAAGACCGCCGTGTCCGGATGGCAAGTGCGATGAGGGTGGCAAGGCCCGCGACGATGATCGCGACATCCAAAACCGCGACCGCCCCGGCCACCGGGGCGCCAGCGCCGTGGTCGTAAGTCCGGTAGATGACGCCGAGAGTCTCGGTCTGCCCGGTGGGCACGAAGTGCACGAAGATGACCACCGCAGTGACGGCGATTCCCCAGGCGAGCCAGAAGCCTGCCCACAAGCGCCCCCGGAGGGTGAGCGCGGCGGCGGTGAGGAAGATCAGGGGGATGGTCAGGCTCGGGGTGAACGGCGTGAGGTCATCGGTGAACGGCCATCCGCTGTGGTCCCACTCGGGATTCAGGTTGTTGTCGGCGACGATCTCACCGCGGATGGCGTGGTCGGCGAGGTGAACTGCGGCGGCCACAGCGAGAATGACGGCCAGGACCACCAGCCTGCGCTGAAGCACGGCGTCTCTCTTCTCGCCGTGACTGCCTGCCTCGACCTGACCTCGCACGTCTTCTCCCTGCCTTCCTGCTCGTCCCCAGGGAGCACCCTAATCACGACCCCTGCGTGCCGGCGAAGCTCGGCTACTCCCGCGCCCGCACGGCGCCAGGGTGAGACCCCGTCGGTTACGTCCTGCCCGTCGGTTACGTGGTCCCCTTCTGTCAACCACCTGCCCTCAGGCGTGTCGCGCTCCCTGGCCGCCCTTTCCGCCGACGACCAAGGCACCAGAACGAGGGACGGTAGTAAACGCCGACGCGGAAGCTGGACATGAGGTCAGGGGAGCGCTCGGGTCCATGGTGCCGGTGACCCGGGCGCAACCGTCGACAGCTGACATGTAGCGGCATCGCCGTCCCGCGACGCGGCTGAAGCAGCGTCGCTTCGAGGTACCGTGGGGGCGGCGGACGTTTCTACTCCCCGTGCCGGACCCGACCCCTACGCTGACGGTCGTGCACCCCGACTCCAGCGAGACCCGTGCGCAGCCGCTGGCCGCCCGTGAAGCCAGCCTCCCACCGGACACCACGCCCTTCGAAGGCATCCCCAAGCACCTTGAGCCGCCGCTGCGTCAGTGGGCCCGCAGCTTCTTGACCGCGGACCTCGAGCGTCGGGTCGCGCTGACCCTCGGTGTGGCGCTGCCGGACAAGACCCGCGTCCCCGTTGCGTAGCGTTGACTCCCGAAACCAGACCGGCGTCCTCGCCGATCGAGACGGCGCGTAGGGCGGCAACATCGCGCTGCGACGTCTCGGGGCGGGACCAATGAGTTCCGCCTGCTCGGCGCGTCTACAGGCCATGAATGATTTCACGCGAACCCCGACAACCCTCTCGAACATCGGCGTGGCCATGTTCGCCGTCGCTGACCAGGACGCAGCCCTCGCCTTCTACACCGAGAAGCTCGGCTTCGAGGTGCGCGCCGACACGCGCTTCGGTGAGCACAACGAGATGCGCTGGCTGGAGGTGGCCCCGCCCGGGTCGCGGGCGCGGCTGGCGCTCAACCCACCGATGGGCGGCGAGCCCGGCGGCAGCTCGATCGGTGTGGAGACGGCGGACGTCCTGGGCGAGCACGCGCGCCTGAGCGCCATCGGCGGTATCGACCTCGATCCAGAGCCGATGCGCACCTCCGGCGCCCCGCTCATGTTCATGCTGCGCGACCCGGACGGCAACCACGTCGTCGTGGTGGAAGAGCCGCCCGCCGCGTAGATCCCCACGACCACAGAAGCACCACCGCGCCGATCTCGTCGCCGCCTCGTGAGCAGCCTATGGGGGCGTAGTCAAGGGACCGGTTTCGGTGTGGGGTGCGTGCGGCATCGTCCCGCGTGGGTGACTGTCATCCAGTCGACGACGGTGACTCGCCTGCCCCGGCTGGCTTCACCAGTCCGGCCTTCGGCAGCGGGGCGATGGGCGCGCTGAGCTATCAAGGCTGGCCCGGGTGCCGCGCGGGAGCACGGTAGGTCAGGACCTGACCCCTCCGTGCCGAGCGGGCAACGCGCCGCGGCTGAGCTGAACCACCCGTCAGCGGTTGCGGCGATGCCGGGGGCGTCAGATCTGACCAGCGGTGGAGCGTGTCGCCCTGGTCCGGCCTTGTGCTGCTCCCGGTCAGCGGGCTGGAGGACTCAGACGAGCGAGGCGTCCAGGGTGAGCTCGGTGTTGGCCTTGACTAGGCCCGACACCGGGCACTGCTCCTTGGCGCCCTGCGCGGTCTGCTGGAAGGCCTCCTCATCCATGCCGTCGACCGAGGCCCGGCAGGTCAACGCGATCTTAGTGATGCCCTCGCCGACGATCAGAGTGACCACGGCCGTGGTGTCGATCTGGTTCGGGGTGCCGCCGACCTCGTCGATCATGTGCGAGAGTTGCATGCTGTAGCACGACGAGTGCGCGGCGGCGATCAGCTCCTCGGGGCTGCTCAGCCCGTTCGGGTCCTCCGTGCGCGCCGGCCACGACACGTCGAACTTGCCGGCGGCGGAGGATTCCAACGTCACCGTGCCCCTGCCCCGTGCCAAGTCGCCGGTCCACGTCGTCGAAGCCCTGCGGTCAGTCATTGAGCCCTCCTGAAGGTCAAGTGTTGTTGCAGCGAACCTACCGGTTGATCACCTGACCCGGGGGGCGCCGGCCCAGCGAGGTCGATGGCTGAGCATCGAGGGTCTATTCGTCCTCAATGGACACTTTGTCAATAACGATGACTGCGAAACTCCGCCGCCGTGGTGCACGGCGTCGGGCTGCCAGCACGTAAACATTCAGCCTCGGACCTGACCAGGGTATGACGTTGTCGCCGGTCGGCTCGGGGCTTCCGGTGATGGTTGGTGCGACGTGGTGTCAGGTGGGTGCGGGTTGTGCAGGTATCCAGGGTCGGCCGGTCAGCGCGTCGCGCAGCACGGTGATCTTGTCGAGGCCGTGCTTGGTGGCGGTGGAGAGGCAGCCGAGGATGGTGTAGCGATCTTCGGTGCGCTTGACGCTGGTCAGGCCCCCGGAGATCTTTTGTTGGATCTTGCTGGGTCGTAGGTCGCGTTCGGCCTGATTCGAGGTGGGGGGCAGCGGCAGGTCGTGGGCGAAGCGCAGCACGTCCTCGGGGCGGTCGCGCAGGACTTCCAGCAGCAGCCGGGCTTTGGACTGGCGGGGCGGGTGGGGGCGGAGGTGGTGTCGGACAGCCCGACCAGCACCCCGTTGCGGAACCGGGTGGCAGGGCGTCGCGGATGTCGGCGGCGATCGCGGGCAGGTGCTGGTCGCGGGCGAGGTTGGCCTGGCCGATCAGCTCACGCAGCGCGTCGGCGATCTGGACTGGCCACACCGCGTCGGGGTAGACCTGCGCGGCCGGACCGGGCGCCTTCGGTCCGGTCGGCGGTGTGCACCTTTCCGCAGCTGCACTGCACCTGGTGCTGGTCGTACTGGGTGAGCATCACGCTCAGCGGCGGGATCTCGTGCTGCTGGTAGCGGTCCACGATCCCCAGGTCACGGGCGGCACCCAGATCATCACCGCACCCGCAGCGGCGCTTGTGGGGTGCTGTCGAGCCGCTGACGAGCCCGGTCAGGCCGGGCGGACGGGCTCGCGCAGCCACGCGGCGAGCTGCGGCTCGACCGGCTGCTGCAGGTCGAGCACGGCGTCGGGTGCCGGCGCGAGCCCGCGGGCGTACGCCTCGGCGTAGGCGGGCTCGCCGAGCAGGTCCCGGGCCGCGGCGGTGGCGCGCTCGATGTCGTGGCGCTCGGTCCGCAGCGCGGGCTGGTGGCGCCA
>DASQWR010000234.1:0-8269 GCA_035640155.1 Pseudonocardiaceae bacterium | reverse complement strand
CGAAGGGCGGACCGGAGGGCAATGGGACGGGGATTTCCCGCGCTACATCTGGCATAGAGCGGGGGGTGTTCCCTACGAAGCCCGTCTGGTAAATCGGGAACTTGGCCAGTACAAAGGGTATCCATTGGCCCAGGATGAATGGCCGGAAACTCTCGACGAGTAGACTTGGGTGGAGTAGCGAATGGATGACGATCCTGAACTTCGAATAAGGTGGGAGTGGGAACCGGGTCGGCTGGTAAGAACTCCAGAACATGATGCTACTTGGGCACGTAT
The DNA here is from genome assembly GCA_035640155.1 of Pseudonocardiaceae bacterium. Lineage (GTDB taxonomy): Bacteria > Actinomycetota > Actinomycetes > Mycobacteriales > Pseudonocardiaceae > JALYQB01. The sequence continues at coordinate 7,996 of DASQWR010000234.1, read as the reverse complement.
TGAGATGTCCATGGGGCTCGACTGTCTGACGCTCGTCGAGGATCGTGATTCAGGAAGCTCCCGGCGATCCATCTTTGCGCCACTGTATCCGTTAGCAGAATGGGCAGTCTACAACTGGTGGTTCCTCTTACATCATTCTCGGCCCGCCCGACCCGCGCCTATTCGGTTTCCGATGAGTCGACGCGATAGGCACTGTGTCAGATCAGCTGGAGACGGATTTCTGTGGCCGAACCTAAGAGTTGTACCAGAGGGCCGTGAAACAAGGCTGCATTGGGAAAGAGATCGGGTATTCGAGGAGTTCGCTCCAATTAGATATCTCACCGAGGGTGAAGCCGTACTCCCGACCGACCGCATCGAGCGCGCTCTTACACACCTGATTACCTCGGTTTTGGATCGACTGGTCGAGCAAGGAGCAACGGGGACACCTTTGGAGAAAGAGTGGGAAGCTCTCAATGAGTTGGGGCCGGACGAACGGGAGTATTGCATTGCGGCAGCGAAGCTGGGCCTCGACCCATTCGCCGAAGCAGATGAGCACGAGGCAGCGATCATCGAAGCAGCCCAACGACTGCCGCACGAAGTCCTGAGCAATTTCTTCCATGCCGTCGATCCTCGGCAAATTTTGCATGCGGTTGACTGGATCACTGATGCAACGTCCGAAGCCAGTCTCCTCGCAGGCGATCCATCCGATGAGATTCGCTTGGTTCGAACTGCGCTGGCAAGTATCCCCGCGATCGACACCGCTACACCTTGGCAACGGGGCTTTCGGCAGGCGCGGGTAGCTCGCCAAGCTTTAGGACTTGGCGATGAAGGTCGTCTAGATGTAGGACAGTACGTGCCGACAGGATCGCGAGCCGGCGGCGATCCACGCCTGCAGGCAGTGGGAGTTGCGCCGGCGAACTTTGCGCGTCCTGCGATTGTGTTGGATCGAGTCGCGGGTGCGAGTAGCACCCGGTTTATCCAAGGGCGGGCGTTGTGGCATCGGCTCACCAAAGACGAATCCACATTTTTGATCACCACGTCATATACTGACCTGCAGAAGGTCGAGCGCGCGTTCGCGGCCGAACTACTCGCTCCTGCCGAAGGGATCAAGATCAAGCTGGCAGTTCCGCCGAGCGAGGCTGTACAGGAAGACCTGGGCTCCGTCGCGAAGCACTTCGGAGTTTCTCCCATCTTGATCGAGCATCAGATAGAGAATCAGATCCTGGGCGGTAGATACTGACGGCGCGAAGAGTTTGGCGTGGTGGCGAGGCCAAGATCGTCAACTTTGGGCTCGTTTAGTGAGCACTCGCGTCAGGGGTAGGAACCTGTATCCGCGCTGCATCATCAGGGTTGATCGCTGGCGAGTGACTCGTTAAGTCGGAATGCAGGCCCGAGCGGCTCGATCTGCACCGCGCAGAACTTGAACTCCGGGATCTTCCCGTGCGGGTCGATCTCGTCGATCGTCAGCAGGTTCGCCGCAGCCTCCCGGAAGTGGAACGGGATGAACGCGTTGCCCGGCGCCTCCCGGTGCGACACCCGCAGCCGCAGCTCGATCACCCCGCGCCGCGACCGGGCCCGCACCATCTCGCCGTGCGCCAGCCCACGGTCCGCGGCGTCCTTGGGATGCAGGTACACCTCGGCGTGCGGGGAGATCGCGTCCAGCGCGAACGAGCGCCGCGTCATCGACCCGGTGTGCCAGTGCTCCAGCAGCCGACCCGTGTTGAGCACCAGGGGGTACTCCGCGTCCGGTAGCTCCTTCGCGGGCAGCCACTGCGCGGGCACGAGGTGCGCGAGCCCGTCGTCGGTGTTGAACCGCTCGTCGAACATCACGCCGGTGCCGTCGGAGTGCTCGGGGTCGGGGTTCGGGTAGAGCTTCCCGGAGAGCCCGAGGTTGTCGTAGGACAGGTTCGCGTAGCTCGGCATCATCGCGACCATCTCGTCGAAGATCTCCCGCGGCGAGGCGTAGTCCCAGTCCAGCCCCAGCCGGCGGGCGAGGTCGACTTCGATCTCCCAGTCCACCCGCGCCTGCCCGGGCGGGTCGAGCACCTTGCGGCCGAGCTGCACCCGCCGGTCGGTGTTCGTGTACGTGCCGTCCTTCTCCAGGTACGACGACGCCGGCAGGATCACGTCGGCGAACTCGGCGGTCTCGGTGAGGAAGATGTCCTGCACCACGAGGAAGTCGAGCGCCGACAGGGCCTTGCGCACCTTGTTGATGTTCGGGTCGGACAGGAACGGGTTCTCCCCGAGCATCCACATGCCGCGGACGCCCTCCGGCTGCAGCACCGAGCCGATGATCTCGGTGACGGTCAACCCCTTGTTCGGATCGAGTTCGGTCACGCCCCACGCCTGCTCGAACCGCTCGCGCACGGCGGCGGCGTCGGCCTTCTGGTAGTCCGGGTAGTACATCGGGATCAGCCCGACGTCCGACGCGCCCTGCACGTTGTTCTGCCCTCGCAGCGGGTGCAGCCCGGCGCCGGGCTTGCCCACGTTGCCGGTGATCGAGCACATCGCGATAAGGCAGCGGGCGTTGTCGGTGCCCGTCGTGTGCTGCGAGATGCCCATCCCCCAGAAGATGATCCCAGCGTCCGCCTCGCCCCAGACCCGCGCGACCTCGGTGATCGTCTCCGCGTCGACCCCGGTGATCTGGGACGCGCGCTCCGGCGGGTAGTCCGCGACCGTGCGCGCCAGCTCGTCGTAGTTCGACGTCCGCGCGGCGACGAACTCCCGGTCGATCAGCCCGAGCCGGATGATCTCGTGCATGACCCCGTTGTAGAACGCCACGTCGGTGCCGGGCTTGACCTGGCAGAAGATGTCGGCGTGCTCGGCGACCGTGCTCGCACGGGGGTCGACGTAGATGATCTTTGTGCCGGCGCGGTGGGCCTGCTTGAAGAACGACGACGCGACGGGATGGTTCGCCGTCGGGTTGCTGCCGGTGATGAGCACGACGTCGGAGTTGACGGCGTCGCCGTAGGTGGTGGACACCGCGCCGGACCCGATGCCCTCGAACAGTGCCGCGACGCTCGACGCGTGGCACAGGCGCGTGCAGTGGTCGACGTTGTTGGTGCGGAACCGGGTGCGCAGCAGCTTCTGGAAGAGGTAGGCCTCCTCGTTGGAGCACTTCGCCGACCCGAACCCGGCGATCGCCGCGGGGCCGCCCTCGGCGTGGATCTCCGCCAGGCGCCGGGCGACGAGGTCGAGGGCCTCGTCCCAGGTCGCCTCCCGGAAGTGCGGCAGCACCTCGTCGTAGTCGACGAGCCCGCCGGGCTTGCGCTTGTTCCGGCTGCGCTCCGCCTCTCCCTTGTGGGTCTCTCCCCTGTGGGTCTCTCCCCTGTGGCGGCGCGCGGCGCCGTCCGGCTCGTCGCCCATCGTGTCGCCGCGCACGTCGGAGGACAGCGGGCCCTTCGGGTACGCGCCGTCACGGCGGATCAGCGGCACGGTGAGCCGCTGCGGAGACGCGGCGTAGTCCCAGCCGTAGCGACCCTTGACGCAGAGCCGCCCCTTCGACCCCGGCTGGTCGCGGCCCTCCGCGAAGGCGATGGCGCCGCGCTCGCGGTCGACGTGGTAGGTCAGGGCGCAGCCGACCCCGCAGTACGGGCACACCGAGTCGACGGAGTCGAGCCGCTCGCGGGGCTGGATCGGGATGAGGTTGATCGACTTGTTGGTGATCGCACCGGTGGGGCAGGCGGCGACGCACTCGCCGCAGGTGACACAGGACGAGGCGCCCATGGGGTCGTTCAGGTCGAACCCGATCCGGGTGGTGTAGCCCTTGCCGGAGCGACCGATGACGTCGTTGCCCTGGATGTCGTCGCAGGCCCGGACGCAGCGGTCGCAGAGGATGCAGGCGTCGTGGTCGACGTGGATGACGGGGTTGGACGAGTCGGTACCGCGCCCACCGCCGCGCAGGAGCTCGGTCTCGGTCACACCGTAGTCGTCGGCGAGGGCGAACAGCGCGTTGTCCGCGGTGGTGGTGTGCTTCGGGTCGTCCTCGGGCGCCGGCTGGTCGGCCATCAGCAGCTCGGTGAGCACCGCGCGGCTGCGCTCCAGCTCGGGGGTGGACGTCTGCACGCTCATGCCGTCCTCGCAGGGGCGGACGCATGCCGCGGCGAAGACCCGGCCCCCGGTCGCCACGATGCACAGCCGGCACACGCCGACCGGGTCGTAGCGCTCGTCGTGGCAGAGCACGGGGATGTCGACGCCGACCCGCTTCGCCGCGTCGTAGACCGTGGTGCCCTCGTCGACCGTGACCTCGCGCCCGTCGATCTCGACGGTCACCGTGCGGGTTCGCTGCTGAGGGAGAGCGGCCGTCACCATTGCAGTCTCGCACGCCGAAACCGCCATATGGAGACATGTGGCGTCCAGGGGCCGCTGAGCTGCCAGATGGCTCCAGGTGGCTGGCAAGATCGGCTAAGCCGCGCCGACCTGCGCGTCCGGCAGGCGCAGGTCGGCGAGGGCGGCTGGCCCCGGACGGCCCGCAGCGTCGAGTCCCCGCTCGGCGTAGTAGCCGTGCACCATCTGGCGCAACCGGTGCGGGCTCAGCTGCGCCCGGCGCCCCGACCCCAGCTCGACGGGTTCGGTGAGCAGCCGCTCTGGCAACCAGTCGTCGGCCGGAGTCCAGCCCTCGCGCAGGTTGAACATCCGCTTCGCGAGCACGATCCGGCGCGCGGTGGCCTGCAGCTCGCCCGCGTCGACGTCCCACCCGGTCACCGGGCGCAGCAGCGCAGCCCACTGCTCGAACGGGTCGGTGAACACCCCGCGAAGGAACTTGCACAGGATCATCGAGTCCATGATCGCAGCACGGTCCTCGGTACCCACGGCGGCGAGCACCTGCGCGTCGCCGCCGGCGAGGCGGTCGTAGTCCCCGGCGAGGTCGGCCTCGTAGGCCCCGGAGCGGTTGTGGTCGGCGCCGCGGGCGTTGACCGCCAGACCCAGCGCCATGCCCTGCAGGGTGCGCGGCTCGTACCCGGGCAGCTCCATGCCCTTGGCGTGCGGGGCGAAGTCCGCCGAGCCACCACCGACCCGCTGCGCCGCGGCCCGCGAGCCCAGCGCGAGCAGCTCACCCAGGCCCTCGCCGGTGCCGATCTCGTCGAGGGCGCGCAGCAGCGCCGCGCCGTCGCCGAAGCGCAGCCACGGCGCGTCGATCAGCCCCCGCTCGGCGCATTCCATGGCCCAGGCGATGGTGCCACCGGCGGAGATGGTGTCGATGCCCAGGTCGTCGCAGCGACCGCTCGCGGCCAGCACGTCGTCGGGCTCGGACACCCCGCACATCGGGCCGAGGGCGAAGACGTTCTCGTATTCCACCCGCACGCTCGTGCCACCGGCGCCGCGGTAGATGTGCTCGCAGCCGATCGTGCAGGAGGCGCATCCGCTGCGGGTCTCGCTGCGCAGCTCGTGCAGCTGCTCGGCGGCGAGCTGCGGCGCACCCTCGAACGTGGCGCCGGTGAAGTTGCGGGTGGGCAGCGTGGAGATCGCGTTGAACGCGAGCAGGTTCGCCAGCGTGCCCAGCTCGCGGTACTTGGCGGTGGCCGGGCCGAACGAGCGCTCCCGCAGGTCCCTCGCCGCGGCCAGCACCGCGGCCGGGTCGGCGGGGCCGATCTTGGTCGCCGCGCGCACCGCCACGGCCTTGACGTTCTTCGCACCGAGCACCGCGCCGAGCCCGCCGCGCCCGGCGTGCCGGCCGTCGTGGGAGATCGTCGCGTAACGCACCCCATGCTCCCCCGCCGGGCCGATCGCGGCGATCCGCCAGCCCCGCCCCAGCCGGTCCGCGAGCCGCGCCTCCGCCTCGGCGGCGGGCTGGCCCCAGGTGTCACCAGCGTCGACCAGCCGCGCGCCCTCGCCGTCCACCAGCAGCACCGAGGGTTCGGCGGCCCGGCCGGTGAGGACGATCGCGTCGTTGCCGGTGAGCTTGCCGGACAGCGCGAACTGGCTGGAGGCCAGCGCGTCGGTGAGCATCCCGGTCAGTGGGGACTTGGCGACCACGGCGAACTTGGCGCTGGTCGTGAGCGGGGTGCCGACCAGCGGTGAGAACACGAACGCCAGTGGTGCCGGCGGCCCCAGCGGATCGACCCCCGGCGGGGCGAGCCGGTGCAGCAACCAGGTCCCGAGCCCCGCGCCGCCGAGGTAGCTGCGCAGCACCCGCTCGGGAAGCGGCAGGACCCGCGACGAGCCGTCGGTGACGTCGACGACGAGCGCGCGCCCCGCGTAGCCACCCGGAGGGGTCATCCGCCCGCGTCCGCGGAGAGAAAGGCGACGGAGTCCCCCGCCACCAGGGGCACCTCGCCGTCGCGGCTGATCTGGTCCCCGTTGAGCGCCGCGACGACGTGCCGGTCGAGGGCCAAACCGGCCGCGGCGGCAGCGCCGCCGAGCGTGGCCGCATGCACCGAACGCGGCCCCCGGTGCCCGTTGCCCGCGAGGACCCCGAAGCGCTCCACGACCACCTCGGGGGCGACGCGCGCGCGGGCGCCGTCGTACTCGGCGGGCTCGTTGACGTTGAGCAGCGAGCTCAGCTCGGGGTCGGCGGCGGCGAGCACGGGGTCCGCAAGCAACGCCGCGTCGTCCAGCCGGAGCGTGGCACAGCGGCGGAAGAGGAACGCCGGGCGCAGGTCCCCCGCCGCGACGAGCTCGGCGACCAGCGGGGCGAGCGACACCCGGTAGGCAGCGGCGAGAGGCTGGGGATAGCCGCGGGCCTGCGGCAGTGCCACGTCGACGTCCGCATCGAGGGCGCCCAGCACCCGGCGCACGAACTCGGGGTGCAGGAAGGGCAGGTCGGTGGAGGAGACGAAGGCGACCTCGGCCCGGCCGGTGAGCGCGGCCAGCCCGGCGGCGATTCCCTGCAGCGGCCCGAGCCCCTCGGCCGGATCCTCGACCACCTCGACGCGGGCCGGCAGCGACGGCAGCGCCTGCCCGGGGGCGCGGACCACCAGCACCGTGCCGTCGACCACCCGCGCGAGCACCCCGAGCGTGCGTCGCAGCAGGGTCGACCCGTGCCATTCCAGCGCCGCCTTGGAGGTGCCCATCCGCGACGAGCGGCCCCCGGCGAGCACCACACCGGCGGCCCCGCTGCTCACCCGGGTCGCCACGGTATCGATGGTAGTTCGGGTGACGGCTTCCGCCACCGCCCTGCATGCTCCCCCTGCGTGCTCCCCTGGGTACTCGCCGGCCTGGCGGGGATGGAAGTCTGCGCGTCCATGCGAGCATCCGAGGGACCCCCGGCACCGGCCCGTCGCGGCGCTGGGCGTCGCGGCGTTGGGCGTCAGCTGGCCGTACTCGGGGCGACGCTGCTGTTCGCCGCCGGGTGTGCCGCCAGGGAAGGCGCGCAGCCCGGAACGTCCTCGGCGGTCGCGGAGATCGTCACGAACCCAGCTGCGCCGCCGCCTCCGCCGGAGCTGCCGCGCGGTGGACGTCAGCTGCTGCCCACCTTCCGCCTGGTGGGCTTCTCCGGCGAGCCGAACTCCGCGGCCCTGGGACGGCTGACCGGGGACCTCACCGCGGCCAGCGCAGAGCTCCGGTTGCAGGCCGTGGCCTACTCCGGGCAGCGTCGGGTGCTGCCGGTGTTCGAGCTGATCGCGACCGTGGTCCAAGCGGAGCGGGGGCCTGACGGGCTCTACCGGAGCCGGGCTTCCGACGAGACCATCCTGCGCTACCTGCAGGCAGCGCGGGAGGCCCGCGGGATCCTGCTGCTCAACATCCAGCCCGGCCTCGCCGACTTCCTGCCCGAGGTGGCGGCGTACGAACGGTGGCTCGCCGAGCCCGATGTCGGGGTGGCCCTGGACCCGGAGTGGGCGATCGATCCCGGCGAGGTCCCGGGGGCGGTCTTTGGTTCCACCACTGGAGCCGAGCTGGATGCGGTGGCTCGCTATCTGGCTGAGCTGGTACGCAAGGGGGATCTGCCGCAGAAGGCGATGGTCTACCACCAGGTGGCGCCCTTGGTGGTGACCGATGAGCAGATGCTGGGTGCATACCCGGAAGTGGCGCTAGTCAAGTCGGTGGACGGCATTGGCACCCCAGCGAGGAAGATTGA
>DASQWR010000233.1:0-7226 GCA_035640155.1 Pseudonocardiaceae bacterium | reverse complement strand
CTGCTCGCGCTGCCGCCGCTGCTTGCGCCACCCGTAGCGGGTCAGCCCCCGCGGCTTGTACACCGACAGGACCGTGACGATGAGCAACACCACCAGACCGCCAATGGAGTGCAGCAGTGAACCAGGCAGGTCGCGGGGGTCAGCACCAGATGCTGCGACCTCTGCCAGGTAGCTAATGGACTGCTTTTGCAGCAGCAATACAATGGTGGCCAGGACGGTGAGCAGGAGCTTCCTCAGGACCCAGTAGTGCCGGAACAAGTCCCACGAGGTGCCCAGCGCGTTGACAATCCCGATGACCACCGACGCCAGCGCCAACGGGACGATGACGTACCGGGCCACCAACTCCATCGCCAGATAGGCGGCACGCACCAGTTGAACATCCCGGCTCGTCACGGTCACCTTGACAGGGCTGCACCCGCCGCGCTGAACTGCTGCGATCTCCTCGTTCCGCCGCTGCTCCAGGCCGGATTGTCGGACCCCTCGGGCACAGTGCACGGCATGGCTAGCTGGCAACGATTCTGCGACGACGCGCCCGCGCTCTCCGCGGAGGTCCGGCAGCGCTTCGACGCGCACGGGCACAAGACGATGGCGACACTGCGCCGCGACGGCGCCCCCCGGATCAGCGGCACGGAGATCACCTTTCGAGACGGGGAGCTGTGGCTCGGGAGCATGCCCGGCTCGCTGAAGTGCCGGGACCTGCGCCGGGACCCCCGGGTGGCAGTACACAGCGGCTCCGACGAACCCGACGTGTGGACCGGCGACGCCAAGGTCGCCGGGCTCGCAGTGGAGGTGACCGACAAGGACATCCTCGCGAGCTTCGCCGACGGCGCACCGCCGGGTCCTTTCCACCTGTTCCGGCTGGACCTGACCGAGGCCGTGGTCGTGCAGCTCGGTGAACCGGCCGATCACCTCGTCATCGAGTCCTGGCACGAGGGACGCGGACTGCGGCACATCGAGCGTCGGTAGCGGGCCCCGAGCTCCTGAAGACGTCGGCGAACTCAGCGGGCACTGCGGCGCGACGAGGTGCAGGGTGCCGCGCATGGGCCATGACCTGACGATCTCGCCGGCATCGAGAGCGGCCCCCGCTGCCAGACGAGAGTGACAGATCACTGCCGCACGCTGGTCGAGTGCGCGCCAGGTCGTACCGGTCGCGGGTCATCCGGCTGACCCATTCGCGTCGGCCCGCGCTCATCCGCCGAGTGCCCGGGTGACGCCGTCCCGGATCCGGGTATGCAGGGCGCGCAGGTCGGCTCGCTCGGTGCGCACCTCCACCACCCGCAGCCCGGGACGCGGGGCGAGGGACGCCGGCAGGTCGGCGAGGGACGCCCGGACGTGCTCGACGTGGTGCGCCGCGCACAGCGCCGCGAGGTCGGTGCCGTGTGGGGTGCCGAAGACCCGATCGAACGCAGCGGAGTGCTCCGGACCGCCCTGCTCGAGCAACCCGAAGATGCCGCCACCGTCGTCGTTGGCCACCACGATCGTCAGGTCCGGCCTCGGCTCCCCGGGCCCGATGAGCAGCCCGTTCGCGTCGTGCAGGAACGTCAGGTCCCCCAGCAGCGCGAAACTGGCCCCATCGGGCACCCGCGAGTCCTGATCCGCCGGGTCGTGACGGGCCAGCGCGGCACCGACCGCGGTGGACACGGTGCCGTCGATGCCGGCGACACCCCGGTTCGACAGCACGGTGAGCCCGGGACGCGGCCGCGCGGCGAGGGCCACGTCCCGGATCGGGTTCGACGACCCGACGACGAGCACCGCGCCGGCGGGCAGCGCGGCCACCACGTCCCGGGCGACGTGCAAGCCGGTCGCGGCACTGTGGACGTCCACGGTGGTGCGCACCGCACCGGCGGCGGCGAGGTCGGCGGCACGCCAGGCAGCGAGCCAGGCAGGATCCGGGTCACCCACGGCATCCAGCCTGGTACCCACGGCGCTCGCGGTGCCCGCCACGTCAGTCCACTGTGGATCGGCGGTGACCACGGTGACCGCGACGTCGGGATCTGCGAGCAGCCGGGCCACCGGTCGGTGCAGCGTCGGACGGCCGAGCACCACCACCTGCTCCGGCTGCAGCACCCCGGCCCCGAGCAGCCACGGTCCTGCGGTCAGGGCGTCGGGCCAGCAGGCCGCGGTCGGCTCGGCGACAAGTGGCAGGCCGGCAGGGGCGGGACCGGCACCGTGGCCGGCGACCACCAGGGTGCGGCGGCCGAGATCCACCTCGACCGGCAGCACCGGCCGGGCTGCGGCCGGGAGCATCGTCCACGGGCCGCCACGCCCTGCTGACGGCTCCGGGCAGCCATCCGCACCGGGCACCAGCGGTTCGGCCAGCGGAACGTCCACGTGCACCGGGCCGGGCCACCCACCGAGCGCGCCGCGGGCCGCGGCGACCACCCGATCCACCGTGGACCGCCACCGGGCGTCCTGCCCCGGGCCGCAGGCAGTAGTGGCCAGCACCCGCGCGTCGCGGACCGCGGCCCCGAACAGGCCGCGCTGCTGCACCGTCTGGTTCGCGCCGACACCGATCAGCTCGGGCGGGCGGTCGGCGGTCACCGCCAGCAGTGGCACGCCCGCCTGGTGGGCCTCCAGCACAGCCGGGTGCAGGTTCGCCGCCGCGGTGCCCGACGTGCACACCACCGGCACCGGCACCCCGGAGCCCAGCGCGAGACCCAGCGCCAGGAACGCGGCGCTGCGCTCGTCGATCCGGACGTGCAGCCGCAGCCGGCGCTCCGCGTCCGCCTCGTGCAACGCGAAGGACAGCGGAGCATTGCGCGAACCCGGGCAGAGCACCGCGTCGCGCACGCCGCAGCGCACCAGCTCGTCGACCAGCACGCGGGCCAGCGCCGTGGATGGGTTCACGAGGACCCAGCATGCCGCCGTGACCTCGTCCGCGCCGGGGCACGGGCGGGCCGGTGGCGTGCTCTGCTCAGCGCCGGAGCAGCTCCTCGGTCAGCGCGCGGACAAAGGCCCGTGCCTCCGGGTCGTCCGCCGCTGGATTCGGCTCTGCTTCGCGGGTGCCGTCGAAGAACCGGCCACTCACACCGTCGAGCTCGGGGTCGACGAGCAACCGCAGGGTGGCACGCAGCCCGTCGTCGACGCCGCTCCGCGGGGTGATGCCGCCCTCGCGCACCATGCCGGTGTCCATGAACGTCGCCGGGTGCAGGGCGTTGATCGTGACGGCAGCGGGATCCAGCTCGCCGACCAGATCGCGGGTGAGCATGACCTGCGCGAGCTTGCTCTGCATGTAGGCCTGCCAGCCGTCGTAGCGGCGCTCCAGCTGCGGGTCGGCCACGTCGAACGGCGCCTGGCCAAGCGAGGCCACCTGCACGATGCGCGCCGGAGCCGACTCCTGCAGCCGGGGCAGCAGCCGCCGGATCAGCAGGGCACCGGCCAGGTGGTTCACCGCCAGCCGCAGCTCGATGCCGTCGCGGCTGGTGTCCCGCTTCGACGGGTCGCGGCCGGCGCCGATCCCCGCATTGTTCACCAGCGCGTGCAGCGCAGCGTGCTCGTCCAACACCCGGTCGGCCAGCTGATCAACCTCGGCGAGGGACGACAGGTCTGCCAGCGCGGGATACAGCCGGGCTCCGGGCACCACATCGCGGATCTGCTCGCACGCGGCGTCCAGACGGGCCCGATCGCGGCCGTGCATCAGCACCTGCGCGCCGAGCGACGCGAGCCGCTCTGCCAGTGCCCGGCCGAGCCCGCTCGTCGCCCCGGTCACCAGGACCACCTGCTGGTCGATCGGTCGCACGGGCCGATGCTGGCCCACGACCGACTCATATGCTACCCGGCGTGACCGTCTCCGAGCTGTTCGACGACTCCGCCTGGCGCCCGGTCGAGGGCTTCGATGCCACTGACGTCACCTACCACCGCGCCCTCGACTCGGGGACCGTGCGGATCGCCTTTGACCGACCCGAGGTGCGCAACGCGTTCCGCCCGTCGACCGTGGACGAGCTGCACCGCGCGCTGGACCACGCCCGGATGACCCCGGACGTGGGTTGCGTCCTGCTCACCGGCAACGGCCCGTCTCCCCGCGACGGGAGGTGGGCGTTCTGCTCCGGTGGTGACCAGCGGATCCGCGGGCGCTCGGGCTACCAGTACGCCAGCGGGGAGACGGCCGAGACGGTGGACCCGGCACGCGCCGGGCGGCTGCACATCCTCGAGGTGCAGCGGCTGATCCGATTCATGCCCAAGATCGTGATCGCCGTGGTGCCAGGCTGGGCGGCCGGCGGTGGGCACTCGCTGCACGTCGTGTGTGACCTGACGCTGGCATCGGCAGAGCACGCGCGGTTCAAGCAGACCGACGCCGACGTCGGCTCCTTCGACGGCGGGTTCGGCAGCGCCTACCTGGCCCGGCAGGTGGGGCAGAAGTTCGCCCGCGAGATCTTCTTCCTCGGCCGGGAGTACTCCGCCGACGACGCGCACCGGATGGGCATGGTCAACGCGGTGGTACCGCACACCTCGCTCGAGGCCACTGCGCTGGAGTGGGCAGCCGTTGTCAACGGCAAGTCGCCGGCTGCCCAGCGGATGCTGAAGTACGCCTTCAACGCACTCGATGACGGGCTCGTCGGCCAGCAGCTCTTCGCCGGTGAGAGCACTCGCCTGGCTTACATGACTGACGAGGCCGTCGAGGGTCGCGACGCGTTCCTGCAGAAGCGCGCCCCCGACTGGTCGCCCTTCCCCTGGTACTACTGATCGTTCTGCACACCCCAAGTGGGTTGCCCAGCGCGACGGCCTCGCGCGCCTTTGAGCGCCCTGAGAGCCACACAGGTGCGAGAACGGCCCGGCCCCTTGACGACCCCCGGGTACCTGGGCTGTTCATCACGAGCTGTGCTCCCGGTGCGCGACGACGATGACCATCGCTTCTTGATCTCACCTTTGTGGTACACCAGGTACAGCTGCTCCGTGCCGTTGCAACGCGCGCTCGATCTGCTCGCGTGCCCGCTCGAACGTTTCCGCTTGCGCACGGGCAAGTAGATTGCCGTTGCTTAAGCAGAACAGCTTCTCCTATTCGGATAGAGCGAGCAGCTCATCAGCTCGGAATCGGATTTTCTTGTCCTTCGACAGCAGTCCCCAACCGCGCTGAACGCCGTAGGCGATCCAGTCCTCGTCAGCGGTCTCCTGTGCGTCGTTCGGAAAGACTTCGTTGATCAGATGGACGATCCAACCGAGCTGGCGACGCTTGGGCGAGGGTGAGGCCGCAAGAGGCGGTGCCGAGCCCGGCCAGGATGCTGGCCGCGGTGTTGGCGGCGGCGTAGAACCAGGCCCGGCCCTGGGCCAGGCGCAGGGTTTCGTAACCGAAGGTGGAGTAGGTCGTCAACGCCCCGCAGAACCCGACCCCGGCCGCTGCCATCACCGGCTCGCTGACTGGCAGGCCGGCGAGCAGGCCAAGTAGGCGGCTTGCTGACCCGCGCGGGCGAGCAGGCGGAAGACCGCGCCGGTCACGGTGGAGCCGGTCCACACCGCCGCCACCGCAGCGACCAGGGTGCCTAGACCAGCGCCAGCCCGGCGGCCCCGGCATCGACCGCGTGCTGGGCGTCGATCATGTAGGTGGAGAAGGTGGTGAACCCACCCAGCACCCCGACCCCGAAAACGGGCAGACTAGCCGGTGCGCGCCCAGCTGGTCGATGACCACCATCAGCACCCCGATCAGCGCGCAGCCTGCGACGTTCACCACGAACGTCGCCCACGGGAACTCCACCGCAGAATGCGGAAACGCCGCCGCGAGCCCGTGACGGCCCAGCGCGCCGAGCATCCCGCCGAGCGAGATCACCGCAAGCACCGGGAGCGCGGCCCGGGTGAGCTCCCGGCGGTGCGCCGGTACGTGCAGGTCGACATCCGCGTCCACCGGCTGCATCGCGGCCGGTATGGCGGGCTCGGGCATGTGTCCTCCTACCAGGGCAGGGGCCGATCCGCTGGTAGGGGCCATCGGCGACGCAGCGCCGCGGTTCACCCGGATGGGGTCCGGCGGGCTCCACCGCCGCACCCACCCCGCAGGTTGGCGGGCAGCAGGGTGACCAAGCGAGATTGACGCGCCGGACGGCTCTCGGATCCGATCGTTCCGGGATGGCTCAGGCCCTGGTCGTGGAGGCACCCTACTCTTCACCGGTATGCATGTGATCGCCTGTGATGGGTCGCCCGCCGCCGTCGCCGAGCTGCGCCACGCGCTCGACGGGGTCCTGGCCGGTGGTCCCGCGCTGGCGCCGATCGGGGCTGGCAGCGACGCTGACCCCGTCGGATCCGATCCCGATCCCGGCCATGTCGTCGTCACCACGTCCGGTTCCACCGGTGCGCCCAAGCGAGTGCTGTTGCCCGCCGCAGCGCTGCGCGCGTCGGCCGAGGCGACCTCCCGCCGGCTCGGCGGTCCGGGATGCTGGCTGCTGGCCCTGCCGGCACAGCACGTCGCCGGCCTGCAGGTGCTCGTGCGCTCCGCGCTGGCGGGCACCGATCCCGGGGTGCTCGACCTGCGCGGTGGTTTCGACCCGGCTGCATTCGCGGACGCGGCGGGAGCGCTGATGCGCCGACGCTCGCAGAGCAAAGCCCGCTGCTACACATCCTTGGTGCCCACTCAGCTCAGGCGCCTGCTGGACGACGAGCCGGGCGCTCTGGGCGGCTTCGACGCGGTGCTCCTGGGGGGAGCGTCGGCTCCCCCGGGCCTCGTGGCCCGTTCCCGCAGCCTCGGCATCGCGGTGGTCACCACGTACGGGATGTCCGAGACGTGCGGGGGCTGCGTGTACGACGGGCACCCCCTCGACGGGGTACGGGTGCGGCTCGACGGGGCACAGGTGCGGCTCGACAGCGCGGGCCGCATCGAGCTGGCCGGACCGGCGCTCGCCAGTGGCTACCTCGATCGCCCCGGTGACCCCGCCTTCCGGGATGGGTGGTTCCGCACCTCGGACCTCGGCCGGCTCGGAGCCGACGGCAGCCTGCAGGTGCTCAGCCGGGTCGATGACGTGGTCGTCACGGGCGGGGTGAACGTGGTCCCCGCGGAGGTCGAGGCCGTCCTCGCCGCCGATCCCACCATCGCCGTGGCCTGTGTGGTGGGGATCCCGGATCCGATCTGGGGCCAGCGCCTGGTCGCGGCCGTGGTCCCCGCCGACTCCGACCGGCCCCCGGCGGCAGCCAGGGTGCTCGCCGCAGTCCGGGATCGGCTGAGCGGCCCGCAGACGCCGAAGGAGCTCCTCGTCGTCGGCGCGCTGCCGCTGCGCGACGTGGGCAAGCCGGATCGACACGCGGTG
>DASQWR010000232.1:0-15602 GCA_035640155.1 Pseudonocardiaceae bacterium | reverse complement strand
CAGGCGGCGCAGAACGTGACCGCCGGGCTTGTCGCCGCCGCGCCCGGCCACCGCGCCGCGCTGCTGGCCTCGATCGCCGCCTGCTGCGCCAGCCATCAGGCGGTGCTGCCGTGAGCTCACCTGTCTCAGCACAGCACCGGGCCACCGTCGCCGCCCTACAGGACGCGTTGGCCACCGAGCACGCCGCACTCTGGGCCTACGGTGTGGTCAGTGCCTTCGTACCGCCGGAACTCATCGATCAGGTGAACGAGGCCGCGACCGCACACCGGGCCCGACGGGACGCCACCGAGCGGATGCTCTCCGACATCGGTGTCGAGCCGATCCCGGCAGAACCCGCATACCGCACGCCCAGCCCGGTCACCGACCTCGCTGGAACGCTCGCGCTGGCCATCATCGCGGAGAATGACACTGCCACCGCATGGCGCTCTCTCATCGAACGCAGCGGGGTCGTCGAACGGCCCGCGCAGCCACGGCTGCGGTCCGCGGCCCTGGACGCGCTCGTCGGCGCCGCGGTGCGGGCGAGCCGGTGGCGCATGGCAGCCAGACTTCCCGTACAGACAGTGCCATTCCCAGGGGCACCCTGAGCATGACCCGCCACGCCGCCGCCTAGGGTCTGCGGGTGTGCACGGCGAGGAACTGCGCATCGAGACCGGCTCGACGGAGCAGGTGCACGACCTGACCAGCGCCTGCGCCGCGTTCCTGACCCGGGCCGGTGCCCGCGACGGCCTGCTGCACGTGTGGGTCCCGCACGCCACCGCGGGTCTCGCAGTCATCGAGACCGGCTCGGGTAGCGAGTGCGATCTGCTCAGCGCGCTGCGCGAACTGCTCCCGGGCGACGACCGCTGGACGCACCGGCACGGCTCTCCCGGGCACGGGCGCGATCATCTGCTGCCCGCGCTGCTGCCGCCCTACGCCTCCGTTCCGGTGCTCGACGGGCGGATGGCACTGGGCACCTGGCAGTCGGTGTGCCTGGTGGACACCAACGGTGACAACCCGGTACGCACCGTACGGTTGAGCTTCCTCGCCGGGTAGCGCTCCCGGGCTACTTCCCGCAGAACTACTGCCGCAGGGCTACTTGCCGCAGAGCTCCACGAGCTGGGCGACGACGCTGTCGACGGGGACCTCGGTGCGCTCCCCGGTTCCCCGATCCTTGACCTCGACCACGCCACTCGCCAGCCCGCGGCCGACGACCAGGATCGTCGGCACCCCGAGCAGCTCGGCGTCGGCAAACTTCACCCCCGGGGTGGCCTTGCGGTCATCGAGCAGCACCCGGACCCCGGCGGAATGGAGCTCACCGGCGAGGCGCTCCCCCACCTCATGCACGGTGTCGTCCTTGCCCGCGACAACCAGGTGCACGTCGGCCGGCGCCACCTGCCGCGGCCAGTGCAGGCCGAGCTCATCGTGGGACTGCTCGGCGATCGAGGCGACGAGGCGGGACACCCCGATGCCGTAGGAGCCCATGGTGACCCGGATCGGCTTGCCGTCCTGGCCGAGGGCGTCGAGGGAGAACGCATCGGTGTACTTGCGGCCGAGCTGGAAGATGTGCCCGATCTCGATGCCCCGGGCCGCCACCAGCGTGCCCGCACCGTCCGGCGCGGGGTCCCCGGCGCGGACCTCGGCGGCCTCGATCGTCCCGTCCGATGTGAAGTCGCGCCCGGAGACGAGGCCAACGACGTGATGACCGGGGATGTCGGCGCCGGTGACCCATGTGGTGCCGCGCACGACGCGGGGGTCGACCAGGTAGCGCACGCCGTTCGCCGCGAGTGCCCCGGGGCCGATGTAACCCTTCACCAGGAAGGGGTGCGCGGTGAAGTCGGCCTCGTCGAGCAGCGCGACCTCGGCCGGCGCGAGTGAGGCCTCCAGCCGCTTGAGGTCGACGTCCCGGTCCCCCGGCACGCCCACGCCGAGCAACTCCCAGTCCGGCGCGCCCGGCTGCCGGGTCTTCACCATGACGTTCTTCAGCGTGTCCGCGGCGGTGAACGTCCGCCCGAGGTCCGCGCTGTTGAGGAACGCCACCAGGGTCTCGATGGTCGGGGTGTCCGGGGTGTCGTGCACGACCGCGGCGGGCCTGCCGTCCACAGGCTGATCAGGCGGTGCCGGGGTGGTGACCGCCTCGACGTTCGCGGCGTAGCCCGACGCCGGGCAGCGCACGAAGGTGTCCTCCCCGGTGTCGGACTCGGCGAGGAACTCCTCGGACTTCGAGCCTCCCATCGCTCCGGACATCGCGGAGACGATCACGTAGCGCAGCCCGAGCCGGTCGAAGATGCGGACGTACGCCTCGCGGTGCAGCCGGTACGACTCGGCCAGCCCCTCGTCGGAGAGGTCGAAGGAGTAGGAGTCCTTCATGAGGAACTCGCGGCCGCGCAGGATGCCGGCACGGGGGCGCTCCTCGTCCCGGTACTTGTTCTGGATCTGGTAGAGGATCACCGGGTAGTCCTTGTACGAGCTGAACTCCCCCTTGACGGTGAGCGTGAAGAGCTCCTCGTGGGTGGGGCCCAGCAGGTAGTCGGCACCCTTGCGGTCGCGGAGCCGGAAGATGTTCGGGCCGTACTCCGTCCACCGGTTCGTCGCCTGGTAGGGCTCGCGGGGCAGCAGCGCAGGAAACTGGATCTCCTGCGCGCCGATCGCGTCCATCTCCTCGCGGACGACGGCCTCGACGTTCCGCAGCACCCGCAGCCCCAGCGGCAACCACGAGTAGACCCCCGGGGCGACGCGGCGGACGTAGCCGGCGCGCACCAGCAGCTGGTGGCTCGGCACCTCGGCGTCCGCCGGGTTCTCGCGCAGCGTGCGCAGGAACAGCGTCGACAACCTGGTGATCATGTTTCGGGAGCTCCTCGGACGGCGACTCGCAGAGAATCGCAGCGTAGCGACCGCCCGGCACGTCAGTCCTCCCGGTTACGGTCCGCTCCTGGCTCTCCATCGGAAAGATCACGATCTCCCGGTACCGAACGGAGCATCCTGAAACAAGCTGGCATCACACGGAGGCTGCGATGATCGGGTACGTCGTCGTTGTGGAACGTGCCGAGGATGGCACGTACGGGGCCTGAGCCCTGATCTGCCCGGATGTATTGCCACCGCGCAGAGCTATGACGATTGCGTGTCCGCCATGCGAAAGGCGATGGCCGGGCATCTCGAGGTTATGCGGGAGCACGGTGACCCGATCCCGGAGCCGTCCGCCGTCGGAGCACTCACGATCGACGCACCCTGACCGCGCAAGACCCTCCAGCCACCTCGGCAGCACGTCCAGCGCGGCCACTACGCTGACCGGCCGTGATCGACCTCAAGGCGCTGCGCGACGACCCTGACCGGGCGCGCGCCTCGCAGCGCGCCCGCGGTACGGACGTCGCCGCGGTGGACGCGCTGCTGGCGGCCGACGAGCGGCGGCGCAGCGCGATCTCCGCCGCCGACGCCCTGCGCGCCGAGCAGAAGGCGCTGGGCAGGCAGGTCGGCAAGGCGCGCGGGCCGGAGCGTGCGGAGCTCCTCGCCCGCGGCAAGCAGCTCTCCGCCGACGTCAAGGCGGCCGAGGCCGAGCAGGGCGCCGCCGAGGACGCCCTCGACGTCGCTCACCGCGCCATCCCCAACCTCATCGTCGAGGGCGTGCCCGCGGGCGGCGAGGACGACTTCGAGGTCCTCAAGCACGTCGGCGAGCCGGCCGAGCTCGGCTTCGAGCCGAAGGACCACCTCGAGCTCGGCACCGCGCTGGGCCTGCTCGACACCGAGCGCGGAGCCAAGGTGTCCGGCGCGCGGTTCTACTTCCTCACCGGGCTCGGCGCGCAGCTGCAGCTCGGGTTGCTGCAGCTCGCGGTCCAGCAGGCCGTCGCCACCGGGTTCACGCTGATGATCCCGCCGGTGCTGGTCCGACCCGAGATCATGGAGGGCACCGGGTTCCTGGGCGCGCACGCCGCCGAGGTCTACCGGCTGCGCGACGACGACCTGTACCTGGTCGGCACCTCGGAGGTGCCCCTCGCGGGGTACCACGCCGGCGAGATCCTCGACCTCGCCGCCGGGCCACGCCGCTACGCCGGCTGGTCGTCGTGCTTTCGCCGCGAGGCCGGGTCCTACGGCAAGGACACCCGCGGCATCATCCGGGTGCACCAGTTCGACAAGGTCGAGATGTTCGTCTACTGCCGCCCCGGCGATGCCGAGGCCGAGCACGAGCGCCTCCTCGGCTGGGAGGAGCAGATGCTCGCCGCCGTCGAGTTGCCCTACCGGGTCATCGACGTCGCCGCTGGTGATCTCGGGTCGAGTGCGGCGCGCAAGTTCGACTGCGAGGCGTGGTTTCCCAGCCAGGGCACCTACCGCGAGCTCACGTCCACGTCGAACTGCACCACGTTCCAGGCCCGGCGGCTGAACATCCGCTACCGCGACGCCGACTCCCGGCCGCAGGTGACGGCCACGCTCAACGGCACGCTGGCCACCACCCGCTGGATCGTCGCGATCCTGGAGAACCACCAGCAGGCCGACGGGTCCGTGCGGGTGCCCGCGGCGCTGCGCCCGTACCTGGGCGGGCGCGAGGTCCTCGACGGGACCTAGCGGAGAGCACGGGGCCCTCCGATGGGTGTCACACCACGACATCGAGGGTCAGCGAGGACGGATACCGACGACCTTGCACGCTTCGGTCCAGCACTGCTCACAGGTGGGCCAGAGCCACTGTGCGTCGCTGGGAGGAACCGGGTGATCGAACGTCTGGCCGCACAGGGTGTGTACCGGCGCCCCTGTTGGTGCGGAGCGGTCACGTTCGCGGATCGCGTGTCGTTGCTCGGCCACCGGCAGCCACCAGAACGGGTGCGGGCCTACTGGTTCGCTCATCGACCAATGGCAGCCGCTGGAAGAAGATCAAATGACCACGCTGAGCGCCCAGAGCAGGGTCGGCTCGGGGACATCAAGAGGACATTTCGGTCCGCATCGGAAAGACGGCTTACTGTGCCGGTCATGGCCCAGCCAGCCGACCTTCGAACACCCAACGCCGACTTGGTGGCTCTGCGCGAAAACGCTGGCCTGTCGCAGGAGGACCTGGCCGGCGCGCTCAACCAGCTCGCACGGCGCCGGTTCGGTCGCCAGGTCGAACACCGAAGGCACGATCCCCACCCACGCCGTCCCGTTCGAGGCCAACACGCTCAACCAGCTACGTCACGCAGGCTGCCTCACACCCGGCGCCGCCGCCGCCCTGCACCTGGCCTGGCAACACCGCCGCCAGCTGCTCCCTCCTTGGGCGGCCCGCCAACCGACCGCCACCGCGTAGCGACTGGCAAGAGCGTCGATCCTTCCAGCTACGGCGCCACATCCGCTACCGTCGCCACATCCGTACCCTCATGATTGTGGCCGGGCTGGTGCTGGTCTTGGTCGTCGGCGTGCTGGTGGGCGCCGGGTGGGGGTTGCAGCGGCGTCTGATCTACTTCCCGGAGCCGTCCACGGTGCCCCCGGTGTCCGTCGTGCTGCCCGGCGCCCGCGAGGTCCGGCTGCCCACCTTGGACGGGCTGGAACTCGGTGCCTGGCTGGTGCCGGCGGGTGCTCCCGACCGGGATGTCACCGTCCTGGTGGCCAACGGCAACGCGGGCGACCGGTCGTTGCGGGCACCGCTGGCGGCCGCGCTGTCGCGCGCCGGAATGGCCGTGCTGCTGTTCGACTACCGCGGCTACGGGGGGAACCCCGGCAGCCCGAGCGAGGCAGGGTTGGCGCTAGACGTGCGTGCCGCGCACCGGTACCTCACCCAGAATCACGGGGTGCCGCAGGACAGGCTGCTGTACTTCGGGGAGAGCCTGGGCGCGGCCGTGGTCACCACGCTGGCCACCGAGCACCCGCCGGCCGGGCTGCTGCTGCGCTCGCCGTTCGTCGACCTGGCCGCCGTCGGCCGGGCGCACTACCCGTACCTGCCGGTCAGCGCACTGCTACGGGACCGTTACCCGGTGGCTGAGCCACTGGCCCAGATCCCGGTGCCGACCACGGTGGTGTACGGGACCGAGGACGGGATCGTGCCGCCCGACCAGAGCCGCGCGGTGGCCGCGGCCGCCGGTGGACCCACCGTCCTGGTGGCGGTCCGCGGCGCCGACCACAACGACCGGGCACTGCTCGACGGCGCCGTGCTCGTCCGGGCCGTGATCGAAATCGCGGATCGCGCCACCGCCGACCGGACGTGACTCTGGATGAGGTCCCGGCACATCAGTCGACTCGCCAAGAGCCAGCAAGCTGCTGCGAGGCCAGGCGCTGAGCGACTAGGCTCACCTCCATGGCGGCCACCGCAACCACCAGCAGGATCCCGTTCGCGGACGCCTCCCCGGAGGAGATCCGGGCCGTGTTGCTGCCCGAGGAGCTTCCCGAGTTCGAGGAGCAGTACCGGGAGGCGCTGCGGGTGGCCGCCGAGACCTACCGGCTGGACAAGCTCGAAGCCTGTCTGCGGTCGTGGCGGCGAATCGCCTGGATGACTCACTCGGATCCCGAAGCGCACCGGCTCATGCTGGCCAGGGCAGAGTACACACTGGCTGTCCGTGAACGCGCGCCAGCGACAGCTTCGGTGGCTGAGATCAAGGAACTGCTCCGGGAACACCTGGGTACGTAGACCACGACGCCCATCTGGTGTACACCGTCGAGCCGTATCCCGAGGCCGAAGCGGCTATCGCCACGCTGGCTAAAGCGGCGCGGAATGGCTATGACGACGCGGTCAAGGTGATGCAACTGGTCCCGTGGAACGGGCAGCCCTACGTCGCCAGCAAGCCGGACGGGTCGATGCGGCAACTCATATTTGGTCCAGGTGGCGCAGGGCTGGTGACCTATCTGATCTTGGAGGATCAACAGCGGGTGGATGTGCTGCAGGTGGTCTGGGCCGGGGAGTGAGCAACGGGCACCGTGCAGGCGCCGCATAGGGGTCGTTGGTGTTGATCATGTACTAGGGCTGAACCTCACGTGACTGTCAGGGAGACGATGGCGGCGGATACGGAGCGCGTAACGTGGCGCGTGACGCTTCCGGGAAACTGGGGCACCCGACTCGACCCCGGCTGGTTACCGAGTGATCACGTCGAGACGTGGCGGGGCATCTTCGCGGGCGAGGACCGAGCGGGACGGCTCTTCGGCACCGGCGGTGCGGGCCTTCCCTGGGGGAGCCTCGCCAGCGCGGCGCATCTGCTGGCGGGCGTGTTGGAGCAGTACCGGCAGCAGCTGCGGTTCGCGGAGGACGAGGCGTCATGCTGTGAACGTCGGCAGGAGCATCTGACTGCGATCGCCGCAGCCACCTCGACGCTGGTTGCGCCGCACCTTGGACACATCCCCGGGGCCGCTGGCGAGTCCGAGCACAGGCCGACGCCGAGGCCGTCGTGCTGGGTGAACATGACGACTCGATCTCGCGGAGGGCGACGTCGCAGCGAGGCGTCTGGTACCGGACCCCGTGACGTGCTGGGCGGAGCCGGTCTCCGCCGGGTCGGCTCCGGACCCGGTGGCCCAACCGTCCGGGTGGACCCCGGTCGTCCGCCCGGAACTGCGTACCGAGAGCTCTGCCGCGCAGCCTGGGCAGAGCTGGACGAATGTCCCCGCGCCGCCGACCACAACGCCGCCGCGCAAGCTCGCCTCGACGGCCTGCCCGAGATAATCGAAGACAAGACGCCCGGGGTGTGGCGGCACGTGGTGCTGGTCAGCACAGGTGTCGAGGTCGTGCCCGCGGAGGTCTCGGTGCACCGCAGCAGAGCTGAAGCGACCGCGTCGGTCGCCGCGCACCGCGCCACCGACGAGGTCACGATCCGCTGGTCGGAACCGATCACTGCCGGAAAGCGTTGCTCGCTCGCGGAGGTACTTGCCTGAGCGGGCGGTCCGCAGCGACTCGCCCGTCGGGTTCGATCCCAGCGGCGGCGCGCTCCACTACCGCGGGCCGAGCCAGCTGCATCAGGCGCGCCTTGATCGGGGTGCCAAGGTCGCGGCTGACCCGGACGATGGTCGGGTGCTGGTACGACGGGAACGGCCAGGCGATGTCGAGAACGTCCGGGGCATCGTCGCGGCGGCGTTCGCTCCACCCGATGCCCCCGACCAGATCCCGGTGGAGGTCACGTTGCTCGATGAGCTTCGGGCCGACGAAGGATGGTTGCCCCCGCTCTCCCTGGTCGCCGCCGAGCCGGCGAGCGGCGAGGTGGTCGGCCACGTGGTGTGCACCCGAGGGAGCGTCGACGGCAAGTCGGCGCTGGGGCTTGGTCCGCTCGCCGTGCGGCCCGACCGGCAGCGGCGCGGGGTGGGTGCAGCTTTGATGCACAGCGTGCTCGGTGCGGCCGACGCGCTGGGCGAGGCGCTGGTCGCGTTGCTGGGCGAACCCGACTTCTACGGGCGCTACGGCTTCCGGGCGTCCTCGGAGTACGGCGTCGCGCCGCCGGACCCTCGATGGGGCAACTACTTCCAGGTCCGCACCCTCTCCGCATATCGGCCACTCTCGGGCACGTTCGCCTACGCGGAGCCGTTCAACCGGCTCTGAACAGCCGTCGCACCGGCTCCTGGCCGAGCCGGGCCGCGAGAACATCCTGATCCAGACCGAGGGCTCGCTGCGACTGCGTGTCGGATCAACAGCAGTCATGGCCGATCAGGTCGAGAGCATGGCGCGGGCCAGCTCACAACCCAACGTCCAGCTCGGGGTCATTCCCGCCAGCCGAGCGGTTGACGTGGTCGCCGGGACGAGCTTCCACATCTACGACGACAAGGCGGTCGTCGTCGGACTGGAAGTTGCCGCGGCGAGCCTCACCGAGCCTGCGGACATCCGCCATTTTCGCGGCCTGTTCGATAGGCTTGCCGCAGTCGCCATGTGGGGCGGACAGGCACGTGATCTAGTGGCCAGGATCGCGGACGACTATCGGCGGGAGTCCTGACCGCCCGCCGAGATCGTCCCCTGACCTTCCGGGTACCCGCCGAGGTAAGGGTGGCCCTCGACGTCCCGGTCGGGCAGCTCCGCCCGAGCAGCAGCTCGACGTCGCCAGCGCCGGCCGGCCCCGGACAGCAGCAGGTCTGCGCTCAGGGCGGGCATCTTGTCGATCCTTCCCGCGATCAGCCCTGTTGCGCGTCCCGCCACCCGATCCACTCCTTGACCAGGCCCATGTCGTAGTTCGGGCCGCCGATCCCGATGGTGAACAGCGTGGCGCCCGCCGCGACGAGCCCGTCGGCCACCTCCGCAGGCGGGTCGGACACCCCGATGGAGCGCGCGATCTGGCCTGGGTCCCGGCCGACATCAGCGCAGTGGCCGTCGAGGATCCCGCTCTTGCGGGTGAACGTGTTCAGGTCGCCGAAGCTGTGCCAAATCGAGGCGTGCTCCGCGGCGTAGCGCAGCGTCTTGCGCTCCCCTCCGCCGCCGATGAGGACCGGGATATCGTGCGTCGGAGCGGGGTTCAGCTTCGACCATCGGCTGCGGATACGGGGAAGTGCCTGCGCCAGGTCGGCGAGCCGCGAGCCGGCCGTGCCGAAGTCGTAGCCGTACTCGTCGTAGTCGCGCTGGAACCAGCCTGCGCCGATGCCGAGGATGAGCCGGCCCCCGCTGATGTGGTCGACGGTGCGGGCCATGTCGGCCAGCAGGTCGGGGTTGCGGTAGCTGTTGCACGTGACGAGCGCGCCGATCTCGACGCGACTGGTGGCCTCGGCCCAGGCGCCCAGCATCGTCCAGCACTCGAAGTGCTTGCCGTCGGGCTCGCCGTAGAGCGGAAAGAAGTGATCCCAGTTGAACACGATGTCCACACCGGCCTCCTCGGCCTCTGCGACGGCTGCGCGAATCTGCGCGTAGTCGGCGTGCTGGGGCTGGAGCTGGAGACCGATCCGGATGGGGTGCGTCATGTCCCCGATCCTGTCACCGGCGCAGGGCAACTGCCGGGCGAAGATTGGGACTGGCCGATGCCGGGACTACCAGAGGTGAGTCCGCGCTGGATCCACGCGCACTCGGCGGCGCGCTTGCGGGTGACCCAGCGGGCGGCGGCCAGCTTCGAGGCCAGGTCCAGCACCCAGTCGGTCACCAGCGCGAATAGGACCCGTTCCACCCGCAGGTTCAGTTTGTACCCTTCCAGCAACCGGGCCATCGCGGTGTCGATCCCGAGCCGGCACCACAGATGGTAAGCACCCCGCTCCCGCCAAGCGGGCATGACGAGGTGAACTCCAGCCCGCCCGGTCTCGTCGCGGGCAGCGCGGCGGCCGGCTCTAGTGATCTGTGGCCGGGACTGCGGATGACTATCGGCGGGAGTCCTGATCGCCCGCCGCGGTCGTCTCCTGGCCTTCCGGGGTATGGGTGGAACCTCGACGTCCCGGTCGAGCAGCTCCGTGCGCTGCGTCCGCGACCGGAGTGAGCGGGCCACGGACGGACCTACGACGAACTCAGCCGCTCGAGGCCACAGCGTATTGACCGGCGAGAGCGTAGCCCTTGCAGTTGCGAAGCAACAGCCGCTACCGTCGCGATACCCATAACCTCGTGGTTCTCATCCCGGCTGCTTGGCATGCGAATGCCGTAAAGGGTTGAGGAAGATGATCAAGATGCTCGAGACGAACGGTTGGCATCTCGTTCCGTCCGTGGCAGTCATCGTCATGACCGGCAGGTCACGAAGCCAGGCATGGCCACCGTGATAAGCGCTAGAACTCTCGGTGTGACCGGACTGGTGCTAATCCTAGTCGCCGGCCTGCTGGTCGGCGTCGGGTGGGCGCTGCAGCGACGCCTGATCTACTTCCCGGAGCCGTCCTTGGTGCCCCCGGCGTCCGACGTGCTGCCCGGCGCCCGCGAGGTCCGGCTGCGCACATCGGACGGGCTGGAACTCGGCGCCTGGCTGGTGCCGCCGCCGGTACCAGCCGGGATGTCACCGTGCTGGTGGCCAGCGGTAACGCGGGCAACCGGTCGTTGCGGGCGCCGCTGGCGGCAGCGCTGTCCCGCGCCGGAATGGCCGTGCTGCTGTTCGACTACCGTGGGCACGGCGGGAATCCAGGCAGCCCGAGCGAGGCCGAGTTGGCGCTCGATGTGCGTGCTGCGTATCGGTACCTCACCCAGGATCGCCGGGTGCCGCAGGCCAGGCTGGTGTATTTGGGGGAGAGTCTGGGCGCGGCCGTGGTCACCGAGCTGGCCACCGAGCACCCACCCGCCGGGCTGGTGCTGCGCTCGCCATTCGTCGACCTGGCTGCCGTCGCCCGGGCACATTACCCGTACCTGCCGGTCGGCGCGCTGCTGCGGGACCGCTACCCGGTGGCCGAGCAGCTGGCCCGGATCGCGGTGCCGACCACTGTGGTGTATGGGACCAAGGACGGGATCGTGCCACCCGAACAGAGCCGCGCGGTGGCCGCGACTGCCGGTGGGCCAACCGTGCTGGTTCCAGTCTGCGGCGCAGATCATAATGACCGGGCACTGCTTGATGGCGCCGTGCTCGTCCGAGCCGCGATCGAGCTCGCGGACCGCGCCACCGCCGGCCAGATGTGACTCTGGGTGAGGTTCTAGGGGGCACGAGTGGCGACGTCGAGGTGCTAATACTGGGCGGACGAGCTGGCCTGTAAGCCGGAGAGTATTCCGGCCTCGCGCTGACCAGCGTGAACACCGCTACCACCGGTCTGAGCTGCGGAAACAACCGACGCTGCTTGTCAGCCGCTAGCACCGTTTGTCGGCCTCCTGTGCCCCGAGTGTGCCTCCGTGGAGATCGACATCAGGCTCAGACCGGAGGTGCTCGACGCGCGTTCGCCAAGCTCCCTCGTGGCCATCGGCTGAACCGCCGAAGATCGACTCGGGGGCGCCCCGGCAGTGATGCCGGGGCGTTCTACTTGTCCCGGGTCGGCGTGTTCGTCACTCATTCGAGCGGTACCGTGACCGCTAACACACCGAGCGGAAGCGGTGACCGCTATGAGCTACGGCCACGCTGAGAAGATCGCCAGGAGTGCCGCCGCTGTCCCTCCGGCGCCGCCGGTCGATCCGCGGCTGTTCGACAGCCCCGAGATGCGTCGCATCCTGGCGGATCGGGACGTTGGCGGACTTTTCCGCGCGGTCAAGGCCACCGGGGTCAGCTACCGGACGATCGCTGCCCTGGTGGGCATGTCGCAGTCCGAGGTCTCGGAGATCATCGGCGGACGACAGGTGCTGTCCTACGACCTACTGGTCAGGATCGCCCAGGGCCTCGGCGTCCCCCGCGAGCGGATGGGCCTCGCGTACACCGACGGGCCGCACGCGACCGCTTACGATGGAGACGACGGGGTAGCAGTACCGGAGGTCGATGAAGCAATGCAGAGACGCAGGTTCCTCAACGCCGTCATGGGCATGGTGCCCGCCGCCGTGTGGGGCTTTGTGGTACCCCCCGAGAAGCTCACACCGATGGACCCGCTCCGGCCGCCCGTGCCGACCCCATTGCCGTCCAAGATCACCGCCAGCGACGTCGAGGCACTGCGCACCCTCACAGAGCGGATGCGCGCGCTGGCGCGGCACTACGGCGGTCAGGCCGACACGATCAGCGCCGTAGCGCATCATTCGACGCGACTCATGGGTGTCAGCGGTGACAAGCACGTCAAGGCTGATCTCGGGTCCGCGCTTGCCGAGCTACACACCCTCGCCGGATGGTCAGCGTTCGACTCTGGCGCCGCACCCGACGCCATCCGCGGGCACTTCTCCCGTGCATTGGATTTCGCCGTGGGCGCAGGCGATAACTACCGTGTGAGCAACGCGACCTACCACGCCGCGATGACGGTTCAGAACGATGCGCCTGACGAGTCCCTGAATCTGTTGCAGGCGGCGCAGTACCGCCTAGGGCAGGGCCTCGGTTCCACGCATCCCCGTGCGGCCGTGCTCGATTCGTGGCTGCACCTTGACTCCGCACACGCGCTGCTTATGCTCGGACACAAGGACGCGGCGCGGGCCAAGTTGGTTCGTGCCCGTGAGGGTTGGAATCCAGACGATGCCTTCGACGCGGCGGACTTCGACCACGTTACCGCCCTGGCGCACCGTGATCTTGGGATGCTCGACTCGGCCGAAGCGCTCACTGTGTCGTCGGTGCGGACTTGGCGCCGTGACCATCGGCGCGATGCGGTCCAGGCTTCCACGACCCTAGCGACGATCCATCTCGCGGCTGGTGAGCCCGATGGGCTGCGTTTAGCCAACGAGGCCATCACCGGCGTAGCGCAGCTACATTCCCAACGGGCGCGGGTTCGGCTGACGCCCCTTATCAAGGCACTTGATTCCCGGCCTAGCCCTGATGCACGGCAGCTCGCCCAGATGGCACGAAAGGTGAGTGCGACAAGAGCGGCATGAGTTGATGACATAATGGGTTGACGATGCCAGCGGCCTTCCGAGCCAACCTCCACAAGGGCTATCACGCCGCGGCCGGAGGGCAAGCTTCGCATCGTGGCCGGGGGCAGGGCCGGCTACGCCGGACACCTGAATGTGGTCGATCTTCGCGGCATGTTGCCCTCCGTCCGCGGCGTGATCGGGCTACGCCAGGTCGACGGGATGCCACACCAGGGCCCTCTCGTGAGCGACGAAGCCGAGCGGGGGCGGGCCGCCCCTGGTCGTCGCGGGCTGTCGGTTGGCCGTAGGGTCTCGGCGTGAGTACCGAGCGATTTCGGGTGGTCTGCGAGATTGAACCGCCGACCAGGCCGAACCTCGCCCACGCACGGCACCAGATCGGAGTCCTTACCCCGATCGCGGACTCATTCCTGATCCCGGACAACCACATCGGCCGGGCTACCGTCTCTAGCATCGCCGTCGCGAACGAGGTTCAAGCCATGGGCGGCCAGAGCATCGCGTGCGTGAACTCGCGAGATCGCAACCTGCTCGGCTTCCGACGGGACCTGCTGACCGCTGCCGCGTATGGCGTTGACCGGTTCCTCTTCGTCCACGGCGACAAGCCCACCGTCGGGGACCGCACCAGCGAACTCACCGTCCGCGCGATGATCGAAGAAGCGCGCAGTGCCACCGGCCAGCCCTCCTTCGCCGGTGTCGCGCCCTTCCACATCGGCGTGACCGCCAGCCACCACCGCCGTCTCCCAACCTGGAAGCAGGATGCCGACTTCGTCTTCCTTCAGGTCGGCTACTCCGTCGAGGCGTTCCTGCGCTGGCGTGAGCAGAACCCGACAGAGCTGCCTGTCTATGTCGGAGTCATGATCCTTGCCAGCGCCGGTATGGCTCGCAGGTTGCGCGCGACCATCCCTGACATCGAGATCCCCGACGCTCTCATCGACGCCGTCGCGGCGGACCCTGACGCTGGGGTCGAAGCTGCCTGCGGGCAGATACTCGACCTCCGCGCAACCGGGGCGTTTGCAGGAGTGCACCTCGTGCCCGTCAGTCGCTACCGCCAGGTCAGCGCGCGACTCGAACGCGCTCTGAGTGACTAACTGAGCGACAACGGTGCCGCCGCATTCCGGACCGACCTGGACCGCCACGGACGCGCCACCAGCGGGGGAGCGGCGAACGGCCAGCTCCGTCGGGTTTCGCGAGTGCCTGGCAGTCAAGTAGTCGGCGCTGCAAAGGCGGAGAAATGGAGTCCGGAACGACCGCATGCTCAGTCAGCGGGCTGTGGATCGGCGCTGGCGTAGTAGCGCCGCCGTGCCGCCTTCACGAGGTCGAGAGCGGGCCCGGATGCGTGCTCGACGTTCAACGGTGGCCGGAGGGATTGGATGATCGACTTCTCCACGTCGCGCGGGGTCGGGTGCTCGCACCACGTCACGTGGAGGTGGTCGACCATCCATGCCGTCAGTCGCCGCTCGTCGTCGTCGACAAGGACGACGCGGTCAGTCCTCCGGGTGCGGTACTGCTCGTCGTCGAGCAGGAAGCCGGCGAGCGTGCGGCGCAGCGTCGAGCTGCCGCTCCGGCCGAGGTGGTTGGACGACAGCCGGCTGCGAAGCTTCCTCGAAGCGATGCCGACGTAGAGCAGTCGGAGGTCCGGAGTCGACGGATGCGCCGGTCCGGTCAGCGCCGGGAGCACGGCGGGGCTGCCCCACCAGGCGTAGAGGCCGGCTGCTGCTGGTGCGAGCTTGCGGACGTCGCTGGCACAGACTGGATCGACGAGTAATTTCGCGATGACGGTGTCGGCAGAAACGGGCTGGGTAGTCACGGCCGCAGCATGGCGTACCGCACCGTCATTCCCCGCTGCCCGAGGCAGCAGGAAGGCATCACCACGGCCGACACCAGCGCGCACGGTCCGCTACGACACAGCATGGCGACCAGTCGGAACAGGGCCGGTCGACCCGAGCAGTCACCGGCGATCCGCGTTCACACCGAAGTGCTCGCCCTCGCTGGGAGGGCTATCGCCCCCGGCGCCGTCGCCGCACTCGCCAGGCAGCAGCGAAGCAGCCGGAGCGTTGCCAGCCATCACCACTCGCTGACACCACCCGGCAAGCATCGGCGCTCAGACGGCACGCGAGGTCCTGCGTGCCAGCCCTTGAACCGCGTCATCCTCCTTGACACGGCAGAGATCGGGAGGGTGCGAAACGGGAGCGCCAGCGTCAACACCGGTCGCGAAGCGCCACCGTGTCGTGGGCGTGGCGCACCAGGTCGTCAAGCATCCGGCCGCGCGATCGAGGGCTTCTCTGGATCTTGGGAGGTTCACTGGCCCATCGTCCAGGTTGATCCATCGCCGGGCCGTCTCTGGGCCGTCGGACGTTGGGGAGCGCTGAGAACCACGAAGAACCAACGAGAGCGTTTC
>DASQWR010000231.1:0-2513 GCA_035640155.1 Pseudonocardiaceae bacterium | reverse complement strand
CCGGTGGCGCTCGACGGTGAGCGTGCCGCGTGGATCACCGACGCCGAGGGCGACGACGCGCTGGAGATCGGCGGGCGGGACGGCCCGCCGCGGCGCAGTGCGGCCGGGCGGCTCGGGCGGGTGCTCGAGCTGGCGGCCAGCCCGGACGGGCGGCACCTCGCTGCGGCGTCCCACGACGGCCGGTTGCTGCTCGTCACCGTCGAGGACGGGGAGGTCCGGGAGGTGACCCGCACGGAGCACGGCGAGTGCCGCGCACCGGTCTTCTCCCCGGACTCCGCGTGGCTGGCCTGGTCGCATCCCGGTCCCGACCCCATCCGCCAGATCCGCCTCGCCCGGGTCGCCGACCTCGACGTCGTCGACGTGACGCCCCCGCGGTTCGTGGACTTCGACCCGGTCTTCACCTCCGACGGGTGCCACCTCGCGTTCCTGTCGCTGCGCAGCTTCGACCCGGTCTACGACGCGCACTCCTTCGACCTGTCCTTCCCCGCGGGATGCCGGCCGCACCTGGTCCCGCTCGCCGCGCTCACCCCCTCACCGTTCGACCCGCAACCCGGTGGCCGCGAGGCCGTGCCTCCTCCGAAACGACCCGACGAGGAGCCCGAACCCCAGGAGCCCGGACTCCGGGCAACTGTCACCGTCGATCCGGAGGGGCTGGCCGAGCGGGTGGTTCCGGTGCCGGTGCCCGAGGCGCGGTACGGCACGCTGCTGGCCGCCGGCGACGCGCTGCTCTGGCTGCGGCACCCGGTCAGGGGTGCACTGGGCGACGGGCGGGTCGGCGCCGAGGACGCCCCGCGAGCGGCGCTCGAGCGCTACGACCTGCGGCGGCGTCGCTGCGAGGTGCTCGTCGACGAGCTCGACGCGGTCGCGTGCAGCGGTGACGGGAAGCGAATCGTCGTGCGCGACGGCGAGGTGCTGCGGGTCCTGCCCACCGACCGGAAGGTCGAGGACCCCGACTCCGGGGACGAGGTGCGGGTGGACCTCGACCGGCTGCGCGTCACGCTCGATCCCGCCGCCGAGTGGCGACAGATGTTCGACGAGACGCACCGGCTGGTGCGCGACCACTTCTGGATCCCGGACCTGGCGGACGTCGACTGGGACGGGGTGCTCGCCGAGTACCGGCCGCTGGTCGAGCGGGTCGGCAGCCATGACGACCTGGTGGACCTGCTGTGGGAGGTCAACGGGGAGCTCGGGACCTCACACGCCTACGTCGTGCCCCCCACGCGGGATCCCGGGCGGGAACGCCGGCAGGGGCTGCTCGGCGCCGATCTCGAGCGCGACGCCGATGGCAGCTGGCGCATCACTCGGGTGCTGCCGGGGGAGTCGTCCGACCCGCGCGCCCGCTCGCCGCTCACCGCACCCGGGGTGGCCGTCCGGGCCGGTGACGCCGTGCTCGCCGTGGGCGGGCACCCGGTGGACCCGGCGACCGGGCCGGGACCGCTGCTGGCCGGCACTGCGGACCGGCCGGTGGAACTGCTCGTCGGTCCCGGGGACGGGTCCGCGCCGCGCCGCGTGGTCGTGGTGCCGCTGGACGACGAGGAGCGGCTGCGTTACCAGGACTGGGTGGCCGACCGGCGGGCGCATGTCATGCACGAGAGCGGCGGGCGGGTCGGCTACCTGCACCTGCCGGACATGATGGGTCACGGCTGGGCTCAGCTGCACCGCGACCTGCGGGGCGAGTCGCAACGCGACGCCCTGGTGGTGGACGTCCGCGAGAACCGCGGCGGGCACGTGTCGCAGCTTGTGGTGGAGAAGCTCGGCCGGCGGGTGATCGGCTGGGACGTGGGTCGCCACCACAGCCCGGAGACCTACCCCCTCGACGCGCCGCGCGGCCCCGTGGTGGCCGTCGCGAACGAGTTCTCCGGCTCCGACGGCGACATCGTCACGGCGGCGATCAAGGCGCTGGGCATCGGCCCGGTGGTCGGAACCCGCACCTGGGGCGGGGTGATCGGGATCGACTTTCGCTACTCGCTGGTCGACGGCACCGGCGTGACCCAGCCGCGCTACGCCACCTGGTTCGACGGCTACGGCTGGGACCTGGAGAACCACGGCGTCGCGCCCGATGTGGAGGTCGTGATGTCCCCGGACGACTGGGCGGCCGGTCGCGACCCGCAGCTCGACACCGCGATCCGCCTCGCCTTGGAGGCCCTCGAGCAGCGTCCCGCGGCATGCCCGCCCGACCCGGCCACCCGTCCGTCCCGCCGCCGCCCGGTGTTGCCCGAGCGCTGAGCGTATCCTTCTCCCGTGCGCGCTCTCCTTCCCGGCAGTAGTCGTTGATCCGGTTGCGGCGCCTCGTGCCGCGCGGGCGTCCCAGCCCCGCAGTGCGCGGCTACCTGATGCGAGGTGTCGTCTCGGCCGGCTCGCTGGTGGTCGCGGTCCTGGCGGTGCTCGGATTGGCCGCGCTCGCCGCGCCACTGCCCGAGGAGACGCCGCTGCCGGCTGACCGGGTGGCGGCGGTGCCCGCGGCGCTGCCCGCGGTGCCGGTGCCCGCAGGGTCTGCCGGCGCGCCGGTGCCC
>DASQWR010000230.1:0-10489 GCA_035640155.1 Pseudonocardiaceae bacterium | reverse complement strand
TGTTCGAGGGCTTGGAGTTAGTCATGCCCGGCGTGGTGAGCGCGCCGCAGTGGCGCCCCGAACTGGATTATTGCGCCGTCAGCACCGAAGACGTCTATGTGGGGGTGGGCCGTTGCGCCTGACTGCGGTGCATCAGCACAGCAACCCGCTGCCGGACTCGTCGTCGAACGAGATGTGTACGTGGTCGTAGTGGCCGGCTACCTCCCACAGGATGTACGAGATACCCAACTCCTCGGAGTTCTCCTCGGCGTACGCGGCCAGCGCGTCTCCGGTGGAGCGATCGACCATGAAGTCCAGTGCGTAGCCGCGCGGATGGTCCGAGGTGGGGTTGCCCGGGCGCGATGCCACCCCAATCACGTCCTCCACCCCGAACAGCTCCTCCAGGTGGTGGCCCGCCTGTGCGACGTGTGCCGCCACCCCGCCGAAGCCGGACGACGCGCAGGAGTCGCCAGTGAGAGATTCCAGCGAGGACTCGGCCTGCTCCTCATCCGCCCGGGCTCGCTCCTCGGCCTGTGCGAGACCCTTGGCCAGCGCCTGCACGTCCTGGGCTGAGTCCCGCGGGAGCACCAGCGTCGACAGCTCCGGCTCCGGTCGAACGGTCGTCCGGTCCGCGGCGGCGAGGTCGCCAGCCGCGAGCGTGTTCACATCCGCGGCCAAGTCGGAGTCCACGGACACGAGCGAGACCGTCTGGCTCGCGATGACGGCGCCTGCGGCGACGGCGCCGAACACGAGGACCCCCCGCAGTGCCGGGGGTGCCAGCCGGTGCGCCGCGCACCTCCGCCGGCTCGGATGGTGGGCTACGGAAGCCGGACGTTCCGGTGCCGGTCGCCTGCTGCGGGGGGAACGGTGACGCGCCAACAGGTGCCTCCGGTTCCGGGATCCGGACGAACAGGACGCGATCGATCGGGAGATCGACCCGGTGCGGAATCGGTCAGGGCCGACTCAGCGTGCCGTGATCAGACTTGTCACAGGTCGCCGCACCATAGCCAGCGGCACCTGCTCAGGCAAGTCCGCATCGAGATGTATGCCGCCTCGTGTGGTCGAGCGGCACGCCAAGAGGGCCGAAGGATACAACTGCTCACCCACGGCCGCCTCGGTTGCGCCTGTTCGATGCGGCGATCTAGGTCAGATATCTCCCGCTCGATGACGATGACGGCGAAGACGACTGCGAGGGCGCCCGAGGTGTGCGCTCCTTGGCGAGCACACCCTGCAACGTGCTGTCCACCCCGGCGAGATCCTTGTTGATCTCTCTGATGATTGATCCGACCGGTGCGGTCTTCTGCCCGGCCGACTCGACGCCGACGATGACGGCTCCGAGTTTTCTGTTGACGCGCCCGAGAATCAGCGCCACACGGATCAGGTAGGCGGCCAGCACGACAACGGTGAGTAGTGCGCCGATGATCGTAATCACACCAGCAGACGGCACGGTGACTCGCTCCTCACAGGATCTGGTCGGCTGTGGTGACGTCCGTGCGAGGCCGTATCCCCACCGCTTCGCGAGGTCACGCGTGCGGATCAGCGCCTTCACGTCGTCAAGTCCGACGAACCGTACCGCCGCCCGGTAGCGGACACAAGCATGCTCGGCCCGCAGTCACGCGGAGGTGGCGACTACCTGGAGAAGAGGTGGTGACTACCTGGAGAAGTCAGAGGCCGCCGCGCGCGTGGCGGCGGCGCGGCCCTTCGGCTCCTCCCATTCCTCCTACCGGCCGAGGGCCGTCAGGTCCAAGAAGTAGTACGAGCCGCCGACCGTCTCCGGGCCGCGCGCGTACTCGAGTAGGTGTGGAAGACGCGGTCGCCGTCACGCAGGAAGCAGCTGTGGCCATGCAGGTCGACGGGCTGCTCGCTCTCCAGCAGGCAGCCCACGGCCATCTCCTCGTACTCGGTCCGGTTCCGGTCGTTGTACTCCAGCGGCGCGACCGACTCGTCGAGCGTGAGGTGGAAGTCGTCATTGAAAGTCGCTGCCGTATGCGGAGTACCAGGGAACGGTCATGGGCGCGATGGCCGGTGGCCGAGCCGTGACGCTCGAGGAGCTCGCCACGCTCAGCCGGCGTCCTCGTCGATCACGGCACGGGCAGAGCGCCGGTCGGCACCAGGACGGCCAGCCGAGGGCGGCGGCCGCCTTCGCCATCCGGGCGTCGTAGGTCAAGCACCTCGAGACGCCGTACTGACGGTGCGACGCCCGAGCGATCGTCGGCGCGTTGACCGGGTGAGCGGCAACGAAGTTTTCACCCATTCGTGAACAGCCCAGGTATATTTCCTCCGAGTCTCGCTGTTTCATACATACATCCACACCACAGTCCACTCCTCGAAGGGATGGCCGCAGATGACCAGCACCGCTCTCCCCGGGTCCCGAATCACGGCGGGCGCGGCAGCGACCGCGTTCGGCGACCTGCGGCCCGGCCGCTACTTCGGCGTGTGCTTCATCCCGGAGGGCACCACGCCGACGGCGGAGGGCCAGGGGCCGCCGCACTTCACGATGGGCATGCTCAAGGAGTTCGCCGTCTCCTGACGGGAGGCACGGCGGAGACGATGCGGACATGACCAGCCGCCGGCAGTTCCTGAGGACGGCAGGGGCGGGCGCCGGGCTGCTGGCGCTCGGCGCCTGCTCCGGCGCCCCGTCCACGGCCGGCCCGGCCGGGCGCGCGTTCGCCCTCGACGCCGCACCGATGCAGGTCGACCTCGCTGGTCGGGCGGCCAGGACGTGGGGATACAACGGGCAGCTACCGGGACCGGAAATCCGGCTGCGCGAGGGTGAGACGCTGCGTGTCGACCTGCAGAACCGGCTGACCGACCCGACGACGGTGCACTGGCACGGGATCTCCTTGGTCAATGCGATGGACGGGGTCCCGTTCGTCACCCAGCCACCAGTCGAGCCGGGTGCGGGCTTCGCCTACGAGTTCCGGGTGCCCGAGCCCGGGTCGTTCATGTACCACGCCCACGTCGGCCACCAGCTCGACCAGGGTCTGTACGGGCCGCTGATCGTGGAGCCGCGGCGCGAGGAGCTCTCCTACGACCGCGAGTACATCCTCATGCTGGACGACTGGCGCGACGGCGTCGACACCCGGCCGGACGTCTCAGCCGACGAGCACGCCGGGCACGGCTCGGGTGAGGAGGAGGTCGATCCACGCGAGCGGGTCTCCTTCGGAGGGCGGTACTACCCGCTGATGCTGGTCAACGGCAAGCCGCCGGATGATCCGACGGTCCTCGAGATCCGCCGCGGCGAGCGCGTGCGGCTGCGCGTGATGAACATCGGCGCCGACACCGGGTTCCGCTTCGCCGTCGGCGGGCACCGCCTGACGGTCACGCACGCCGACGGGATGGCGGTGCAGCCCGTCACCGTCGACGCGCTGCGCCTCGGCATGGGCGAGCGCTACGACGTGCTCGTCGACGCCGTGAATCCGGGTGCATGGCCCGTCGCCACGGTGGCGCAGGGCAAGCGTGGCTCCGGACGGGCGGTGCTGCGTTACCTGGATACCCCGAACTCAGCGACCCCGCCTGCCTCGGCCCGCCCCGCCGAGCTCGACGGCCGGCTGCTCGGCTACGACGACCTCGTCAGCACCGTCCGGCCGGAGGTCCCCGCCACGGGCATCCCCGACCGCCGTGTCGGGCTCACGCTGTCGGGCACCGACATCGTCGCCGACGGCCTGGCGGACGAGGACCCGCTACCCGTCTCCGAGGGCGAGTGGGTGCGCTGCACCATTCGCAACATCAGCGCCAACTGGCACCCGATGCACCTGCACGGCCACCACTTCCAGGTGGTCCTCCCCGGCAGTGGCGGGCCGGTCAAGGACACCGTCGCGGTGCCTTCCCGGGGTGGCGAGGTGACCATCGACTGGCGGGCGGACAACCCCGGCCGGTGGCTGTTCCACTGCCACAACCACTACCACATGGAGGACGGGATGCTCCGGCTCGTCGAGTACCGCACCTGACGGCCCTGTGCTCGATCGGCTCGGGGTGCCCGCTCCGGAACGCCCGGCTCGTCCCGCTTCCGGATCAGGTAAGGCCCCAGTACCAGAGCATGCATCCCTGTCACCCGCAGCGTCGCGATCGACTCCTCCGGCGCCTCAGTGAGCGGGTCGCCCTGGCCGTTGAGCGACGTGTTGAGCAGCACGGGCGTCCCCGTCCGCTCGTGGAACGCCGCGAGCAGGGCGTGCAGGAACGGCGTGTGCACCGGCTCCACCGTCTGCAGCCGGGCGGTGTTGTCGATGTGGGTGATCGCGGGCAGCTGCTCGCGGTACTCCGGGCGGACCTCGGCGGCGTACTGCATGAACGGCGCGGGCCGGTCGACGTCGAAGAGGCGCTCGGCGTGGTCGGCGAGTACCAGTGGGGCGAGGGGACGGAACCACTCGCGGCCCTTGACCTCGAAGTTGATGTAGTCCTGCATGCCGGGGTGGCGGGCGTCAGCGAGGATGCTGCGGTTGCCCAGCGCGCGGGGGCCGGACTCGCTGCGGCCGTGGTGCAGGCCCACCACCCGCCCGCTGTCGAGCAGGTCGACCATCATGGCGACCAGGTCGTCGGGCTGCTCGACGACGAGCTCAGGGCCCAGCCCGCCGATCGCCTCCTTGAGCGCCTCGTCGTCCCACTCGGGGCCAAGGAAGTCGTCCTCCCACCGGAAGTCGCTGGTCTGGCCGAGCTGGTCGATGAGCCCGTATAGCGCGCAGCCCACCGCGGTGCCGCCGTCGTGCGGGCTGGGTGGGATGAAGACGTCGCGGAAGGGCGACTCCCGCATGATCCGGCCGTTCGCCGAGCAGTTCAGGCCGGTGCCGCCGGCGAAGACCAGGTTCTCCTCGCCGGTCCGCTCGTGCAGCCAGGCGACGAGACGCAGCAGCGCGTTCTCGAACGCCCGCTGGCCCGCGGCGGCGAGGTTCGCGCAGTCGTCGAAGCTGCCGCGGCCGTCGATGAAGTAGGTGTAACGGCCGCGCTCGGTGAACGCGGCCATCCACTGGTCGGGGATGAGGACCTCGTGGCCGCGGACGTCGAGCTCGCCGAGACCGTGGGCATCGGGGTCCCCGAACGGAGCGAGCCCCATAGCCTTGCCCTCGTTGCCCTCGCCCTCGGGCCACAGCATCTTCGTCAGCAGTGAGTAGAAGCAGCCGAGGCCGGCGGGGTGGTTCCAGTCGCCGTCCCAGAGCTGCTTGGCGAGGCACTCCAGGTGCCCGCGCTCGCAGCGGTAGAAGGAGCTGATCTCCAGGAGGTCGCCGGACGTGCCGGCAGGGAGGTCCACGGGCTCGGTGAGATTGCCGACGTGGCTGCCCTGCGCGTCGACGACGAGCCCGGCTGCGCGGTCGAATGGGGATGGGTGGAACGCGCTGTAGAGGTGGGTGAGGTGGTGCGAGACGAGCACCACCTGGGCGTTCTCGCTGAGCGTCAGGGTCCGGCGGAGCTCCTCGCGGTACGCGTCGAGGTTCTCGATCTCGGTGTCCGAGGCGTAACCTTCGACGACGAGGTCGACCGGCTGGTCGAGGAACGGCATCCGCGGCAGGTAGAGGCTCGGGAGGTCGCCGAGCCGCCCCCAGTGGTGCTTGCGCCGGCTGACCCGCTCCTTCTGCAAGCTGAACATCGTGGAGCCGCCCCGCGTCACGGCGATCGAGCCGTCCTGGGTGCGGTTGATCCCGACGACAAGTGGGCCGTCCGTCATCGCCTGCCCTCCCTGAGCACGACCGGCAGCTGAAGTCCGGCTTGATCGATGAGCGGACCGTACCTGCGAGAGGTCCACCAGGCGCGCGGACGCGGCGCAACCTGGACTCACTCCGCGCTCAACCAGCAGCGGCCCAGCGACGTCATCTCAGCGCCGTCCGCCGGGTAGGATCGGTTGGCCGGTGGCCGCCGTCGGTGAGCTAGTCGCGAACAGCGTGGAGCACGCCTACTCCGACGACGCCACTGGCGCGATCACCAACACCGGCAGCGTGGCGCTGCACGCCACACTCACCAGTGGCGGCGAGGTCCGCGTTGAGGCCTCCGACCAGGGTCGCTGGCGCGAAGCTCCCACCACTGCCGGTCGGGGCCGAGGTCTGGCGATGGGCCGCGACCTCGTTGATGTCCTGCGCATCAACCCGCGTGCTGAGGGCACGACCGCGACGCGGGGCGGATGCATCGCGGCCGCTCAACTACGGCTCAGCACGCCGTGAGCGTCACCACCAGCACGTCCCGGTAGGCCGGACCGTCCACGTCGACCGGCCGGATCGGGCTGACGCTGTGCCAGGTTCGCCGATCATCGCCTACGAGAAGTGTTCCCGGCTCGCTCAAGGTAGTCGCGAGGACTTCCTTTCCGTCCGGATCGAACACCGAGCTCTGCCCGCCGGCGGCGTTCCGGCGCGCGACCAACAGCGACGAGACCAGCGTGACACCGTCCTGGTGCCGCCCCTCCGGGGTTGCGTCGCCTCGACTGTCGGTCGAGCCCACGACCCGGAACGGGTGAACGTGGGTGCTCCATCGAGGCGCGTCCTCGATCCCCGCGGCGATCTCGCTCAACAGCGGCAGCAGGGCATCCAGGACGGGGTCGGCAACGAAAGCGTCGGTCAAGGGGTCGAAGTCACGGCTCGCAACGGGAAACAGCCGGTTGGTGTCGGTCGGCTGCCGAAACGCTGCGTGCGGTAGCAGACGCCGGGCTCCGTCCCTGGCGAGGACGAACTGCCCGTAGCGGCGCATCCGGCGCGTACCGGATCCGACCGCATACTTGTCCGGTGTCAGATCCTCCCAATGCGCGGCGAATCGAGCCCACTGCGCACGGTCCGCCTGCAGGCGCTGCCACAGGACGGCCGCCGGCATCAGGTACGCGCCGGTCGAGGCCAAGGCGGTACGAGCGTCATCGATCGGATCGACGTCTGCGACGGCCCTCTCCCCGCGCTGACCGTCCGGCAGTGAGCCGAGCTCCGCTCTCAGATCACCCATCGCTACCCCTGCCTTCCTTAGGCGGACCATGGTGTACGTCCTCGGACATGCTCGGGAAGTACCCGATCGCCGACGGATGTCATACCCAGCTCCCCGCCGGCCCGCCGGATCGCGTAGATCGAGCCGTCGAGCACAGCATCGCCACCGATCCCGGTGTCGACCGTCAGCAGCACCTGTCGTGGTAGGGCCGCTCGCCGGGCCGGGACTCAGCGAGCGCCGCGACGTTCGCGTCGTTGTCGACCGTGACGGGCAGCGCCGTCGTCTTCTCCAGCAGCTCGCGCACCGGCCAGTCCCGGTAGGCGTTCGTGTCCACGACACCGCCCGCATGCTTCGTCCCGCCGACGTCGGCCGATGGCACGGCGGGGTGCATACGGCCGCTATCGTTGGGCACGAGGTCGCCGGCCGCGTGTCAGCCGCCCGGCACGAGATGGCCAAGCAGGCGACGGCGCGCGCAAGGACACCCGCAAGCGGATGGCGAGTTTGAGGCGGTGAGCTCACCCGTGTCGGGCCGAATCCAAGTCGAGCCGGTCGATGATGAGGCGGCGTTCTGGGACGACCGCTCGGCCGTGCTGGAGTGCCTGCGGGAGACGCCCCCGCGGATCCCCGCGTGGTACGGGTACGACGCGGTCGGCTCGGATCTGTGGGAGGAGCTCTCCGAGCTGCCGAGCTACTACCTGACACGAGCAGAGTTCGCGCTGCTGGAGCGGCACGCCGGCGAGATCGCCGACCGGCTCGGACCGTGCGTGGCGGAGCTGGGCAGCGGCAGCGCCAAGAAGACGCGGCTGCTGCTGTCCGCGTGCCTGCGGCGCCGGCGGACGACGTACCTGCCGATCGACGTGAGCCGGGAGATGCTGGAGCGCAGTGCCACGGCCCTGCCCGCCGAGCTGGACGGGCTGGCGGTGCACGGGCTGTGGGGCCGGTACGAGGCGGGGCTGTCATACCTGCGCTCGGCGCGCACCGAGCCACTGACCGTGGTGTTGTTGGGCAGCGCCATCGGCAACACCACGTCGGCCGAGCGGGCCGCGCTGGTCGGCGACGTCGCGGCCACGCTCGCACCGGGTGACCGCTTCCTCGTGACGGCGGACCTGGTCAAGCCGGCAGAGGTGCTGGAGGACGCCTACAACGACCCGCCCGGGGCCACGGCCCAGGCCCGGTTCCGGCTCAACCAGCTCGCGTACTTCAGCCGGTGCTTCGACGGTGACGTGGTGCTGCACCGCTTCTACCCGCGGGCCCGCTACGTGCCCGAGACCACGACCGTCGAGGGCCACCTCTACGCCACCGAGGACCAGACGGTCACGCTGCGGGCCCTGGACCACACGCTGACCCTGCGCTGCGGCGACCCGATCTGCCACGGGCACTCCGTGAAGTTCCACCGCCCGGAGTTCGTCGACGCGGTGTGCGTCTTCGGCTTCGACCTGGACGCCGAGTGGATCGATGCGGTGTGGCAGTACGGGCTCTTCCTGTTCATCCGTCGGTAGACGTGCTGCCCGCCTGGTCGCGCAGACAACGACCCCGAGGTCAACGTCGCCGTCCCAGGGTGAGAGCAGGACCAGCGCTCCCCCGAATCCGATGACGCGGCGCGGGCTCGCGAGCCGCTCGACGCCCGCGCTCGCGGTGAGGACCGCGGCCCAAAGAGGCGTGGGGGCGTTGATCGTGCCCGCCAGAGACGACGCGACGGTCTGTTCCGCGACGGCGAACAGGGTGTATGGGATCGCGATGGAGATCAACGCTGCGACAGTGAGGTGGGCCCATTCTCGCGCGGTGTGTGGGAGCTTACGAGGCGAGTTCGCGACCTGCTCTCCCTTCCGCTGCGCATGCCGGCCGTCGGGAGTACACCTTGGGCATGGACGAGCATCGCCAGTCGGAGCACTCCGCCTGAGCCACGTGACCGACGACATCCTTCCCACGCCTGCACCGGACGCCCCGCCGGTCATCGCGGGGCGTTACGAGCTAGGACCGGTGATCGGGCGCGGCGGCACCGCCGACATCCACCGAGCCCGCGACCTGCGGCTGCAGCGCGACGTCGCCGTCAAGCTCTTTATGCGCGGCATCACCGGGCCGGACCGACAGCGCCAGGACGCCGAGCTGGCGACCCTCGCCCGGCTGCGCCACCCGGGGCTGATCGAGCTGTTCGACGCCGGGACCGACGACGGCCGCGCCTACCTGGTCATGCAGCTGGTCTGCGGCCCGCCGCTGGCCGAACGTCTGCGGGCCGGGCCGCTGCCCGAGCAGGCGGTCGTCGGCCTCGGGGCCGAGCTCGCGGACACGCTCGCGTATGTCCACTCCCACGGCATCACGCACCGGGACGTGAAGCCGGCCAACGTGCTGCTCGGCGAGAACGACAGGCCGATGCTCGGTGACTTCGGGATCGCGCGGCTCGTGGACACCACCCGGGTCACCGCCGCCGGCGACATCATCGGAACGCCGGCGTACATGTCACCCGAGCAGGCCAGCGGCTCGCCCGTGGGGCCGGCGACGGACGTCTACGCGCTCGGGCTGGTGCTGCTGGAGTCGCTGACCGGACGACGCGAGTACCCGGGCGCGGTCATGGAGTCGTTGGCCGCTCGGTTGCACCGCCCGCCGGAGGTGCCGCCGAGACTCGCAGGCGGTCTGACGCCGCTGCTGACCCGGATGACCGCCACCGATCCCGCCGAGCGTCCCACCGCCGCGGACGTGGCCGCGTCGCTGCGCCCACCCCGAGGGGACACCACCACGCTGCTCGCCCCGGTCATCGGCAACGGTGCGCCGCTGGCGACCCCGCCGATCGTGGCACCGCCTGCGACACCGCCCAACGCACCGTCTCCCGCGTCGCACTGGTGGCGCGCCATGGCGCCCTTGGTGGTCGGCGTCCTGCTCGCGGCGTCCGCTGCGGCATTCCTGTGGTCAATGCTCGCCCCGGACGACGACCCCGCGCCCCCGCCAGCCCGCCCGTCGCAGGTCGTCCCGACGACACCGGCAGAGACCGAGGAGCCGGTCCCGGAACCCGAGCCGGCGCCCACCCCGGAGCCGACGCCCACTTCGGAACCGGAGCCGACGCCCACTTCGGAACCCGGACCAGTACCACCTCCCCCATCGGTCACACCGACGCCGAGCTCCACGCCCGAGCCGACGCCCACGCCCAGCACCGGGACCGAGCCGTCAACCACGCCCTCGCTCCCGAGCTCGACGCTCTCG
This sequence comes from Pseudonocardiaceae bacterium, assembly GCA_035640155.1. Taxonomy (GTDB): domain Bacteria; phylum Actinomycetota; class Actinomycetes; order Mycobacteriales; family Pseudonocardiaceae; genus JALYQB01. Next base: position 424 of record DASQWR010000230.1, on the reverse strand, counting down.
CCGGAACCCACGACGTCGTGACTACTGGCGCCGCGTCGGCGTCCCGAGGAGGAGCTGGACGTGGTGGGCGACGGCGCGCACTCGCTCGTCCGCCACGGGCCCACGGGGGGCTGTCCGTGAACTCGACACGTGCGGGTTTCTCGCGCGCAGAATCCCATCGGTGTCGAGTTCACGACTCCAGTGCCCGCGTTTGTGCCGGCGACGCTGCCGGAGTCGGACGGCCTGCGCCGGATGTGACGAGCGCCCCGAGCTGCTCCGGGGCCCAGTCGAACGCGTCAACGACGTGCAGTCCGCGCTCATTCAGCAGCTGCCCGGCTGTGTCACCTCGCACTCCGCCCGCCGGGCGGGGCCGGTCGGTCCGTGGCCGCGTTGCTCGGCGTGGTGACGGTTCGCGTGATCGCGTCGGCGACGTAACCACGAGCCT
>DASQWR010000229.1:0-2801 GCA_035640155.1 Pseudonocardiaceae bacterium | reverse complement strand
ACCATCCGGCTCCCGTCACCGGGTAGGGCCGGCATGCGAGCCACCCGACTGGCCGCTGCGATGACGACCGCAGATACGTAGTCGTTGTCCGGGTTCGCCATCTCGTGGAGGCCGCAGGCAAGGCCGTGACCTACGCCGCGGTCGGAGCCGCGATGATCTCGACCGTGACGAGCTGTTGCGCCTCGCCCTCACGAAGCCCGCCTGAGATCGTTGGCGAAGCCGCGAAGCAGGTCAGCCGCACCTGCAATGAGTATCGTCCGCAGGTGCCGAGCAGCTGCGGGAGCTGGCGGAGCGCCTGACTGGGGTGCCGGGCATGGTCGGCGTGCTGCTCGGTGGCAGCAGGCCCGCGGGGAGCACACACCGGATTCCGACGTCGACCTCGGCCTGTACCTGTACTACCGGCACCCTCTGGACGTCGTCGCCCTTGGGGACCTGGCCCGCGACGTCGCTGGCGCCGGCGCCCGGGTGACCAGACCCGGGGAGTGGGGGCCGTGGGTTGACGACGGCGGCTGCCTCCGTAGTGCGGGGACGGCGATGGACTGGGATCTATCGTGACCTCGACCGCGTCCACACCTCCTGGGCCGACGCACGGGCAGGCCGCTACCGCTTCCACGCCCACTCACCGGGCTGCAGCAGGCGACGCGCGAGTACCCACCTCGACTCCGAGAGGCATCTCTCCGCCGGGTGGCAGCTCGGTGACCACCCCGGTGTCGAACCCGGCCGGCGCCACGGTGATCCGGTTTATGGTGAGAAACGTGAGGTGCGCGGCGATACAGGCCCAAGCGACCCTGTCGTGATCCGGGTGATCACCTGCATCGTTCCGGAGACCGCGAGCAGTACGGCGTAGGCCACCGGGTCCTGCCCGCCGGAGGCGAAGGTCACCGTACCGTGAGCCCGACGACCGAACGGCCATTGGAGCCTCGGATGGGTGAGTTCATCGCGGCGAAGACATGGCGTGGTCAGGGTGAGACGATCACGCTGCCGGTGCGCATCGTGGACGCCGAGACGGCGTCCACGATGTTCACCGTCCGGCCCACCGACGCGGCGACCTGCCTCGCGGGGACCGGTCTGCGGCCGTTCACCCTGGCCGGCCGGGGGTTCAGCATGCTGATGCTGGCGCATTACAGCGAAGGAGTACTCGGCGCCTACGACGAGGTCGGCATCGGGCTGTTCACCCGCGGGCCGGGCGGCCGACTCGGTCTGTACCTCGTCGACCTCCCGGTGACCGGGGAGCTCACGCGAGAGGCTGGGCAGGACTTGTGGGCGCTGCCGAAGTGGTTGATGCGGTCGGATCTGGCGTTCGAGGGAGCGTCGGCCTCGGTCACGGTGCACGACGGCGACGCCTTCGTCCTGCGGGCGAGCCTGCGAGCCGGCCGGATGAGCGTGCCGTTCGGGGTGCGGGCGAAGGTCTCCACCTGGAGCAAGCTCGACCGGGGCGCGCAGGCGGGGGTGCTGCTGCGCGGTGCGGTTCCGATGAACGTCCACGGTGTGCACGTCGGTCGGGGCGACGTGCGGGTGGAACTGGGCCACCACCCGATGGCCGAGCGCATGGCCGCCCTCGGGATGACCGGCCGGCCCCTGCTGACCGTGCACGCCCGGCGGCTGAGTGGGGATCTCGACGCTTTCGAGGCCGTCGGCTGATGGACGTGCGAACAGCGATCGTCACCGGCGCCGCGAGCGGCATCGGCGCGCTGGCCGTGACCCGCATGCGCTCGCGCGGCGTCCGGGTGGTCGCGGCCGCTCACAACCCGGCGATCCACCAGCGCCACCGCGACGACGAGGGGGTGGTGACCGTCGCCGGGGACGTGACGTCGGCGCAGTTCTGCTACCAGCTGGTGGAGCGGGCCGAGAACGCTTACGGGCCCGTCGACCGGCTGCTGCACTCGGCAGGCATCATGCCCGCCGGCGAGCGCCGACACCTCCACCGAGAACATCCTGCGCGTCTCGGCCGTCAACTACGCCGGCACCGTCATCATGACCAAGACCGTGCTCCCCGCGATGCGCGCGAGATCGACCGGTCAGATCATCGTGCTCGGCTCCCTGACCGGGTACATACCGGCCCAGCGCCTGGCCGCCTACTCCGCGAGCAAGGCCGCGGTCAACTCCTACGTCGAGGCACTGGCCCACGAGCAGCGCGCCCACGGCATCCACGTGCTGCTGGTGGCACCCAGCGCCGTCAAGACACCACTGCTCACCCAGGCCACCGGTGGCCCCCGGACGATCGAGCGGCTGAGCCGAGCATCCTGCTCGCCCCTGATGATCACTCCGGAGAAGGTGCTCGACGACATCGACCGCGCATTGGCCAGGCGCCGGTCGGTGATCCTGCCGGGCGGCCGACTAATACACGCCCTGCGGCGGCTGTCCCCCGCGCTGATGTGGTCACTCGCCGACCGGTTGGATCGCTGACGCGCCGACCGCTCAGGGGAGCCAGCCAGGGTCAGCTCACACGCTGTTGGGTGTCATGTGGAAGGTGAACATCCGGTCGGCGTGGATGCGCGCATAGACCGGGCCAGCGTCGAGGAACTCCTCCCACTCTGGCCCATAACGCGGAACGTAGACCTCGAGCAGGGTCTGTCGGAACTCTGCTGCTGCGTCGCTATGGATATCGAGGGGCACGGCGCGCCCGTGGACGGTGACCGCAAGCTCCTCCCCAGGCAGGTGGGTCGCGCTGACGTGGGGCCGACTCCTGATATGACGAAAACGTACCGAATCCGGCGACGAGCCGAAGTGGAAAGCGCCGCGGAAGAAGATACCGTCAACCGGACCGACGATCGGTCGCCCGTCGGCGGTGATGGTCGCCA
>DASQWR010000228.1:0-16332 GCA_035640155.1 Pseudonocardiaceae bacterium | reverse complement strand
GAGTAGGTCGCGGGTGCGGGTTGGTCCACCGCGCGGGCCGTCGAGGCTCCCGCGCCAGCGGCCCCCATCCGTACCGCCAGGCCAGAGGTCTTGGGGGGTCTCACTCACGCGGTGAGCATCCTGAACCCGGCTGCGTTGACCCCCCCGGCGCCGTGGCGGACATGAGCGAGCCAGCCGCGTTGCCCCCTGGGGCGCCCGGTCGGTCCGAAGAGTCGGGGGATGAAGTCGACGGTGGTCGAGGCGACACGGTCAGCGATCACGTAGTTGTCGAAGTCGCCGACGACGAGCACGTGATCGTTGCCTGCGGTGGCGTCGATGGTGCCGTCCATGTCGCTCGAGGCGAGCGCTGGTAGGTCGAGCAGGGCAGGGGGCTGGCCGGGCCCGGATGGGCCGTCCCACAGACCGGTGCCTGGCACGTCGAGCTGGCGAACGGCACTGTAGATCATCCGGTTGGCGAGCCATGCCGACCCGGGTGCGGTGGCGTACCGCGACGGCAACGAGTCGAGCATGGCGTACAGATCAGCGGCACTGAGCGCGCCAGCGGTCGCCGATGCCACCACCGAGCTGGTGCCGGCGAGTGCGGTGATGATGCCGGTGGGCATGCCGGTGCCGGTGCCGGTGGCGAATGCCGCTGCTTCTAACACGTCCTTGCCGAAGGCGAGGGCGTCACCAACAGCCTGGGTGGCGTTGGGGGCATCCTCGAACAGCTCCACACTGATCGGGACGAACCCTTGCGCTTTGTAGATCGGCACGGTGGGCTGGGCGAAGGTGGGGGCGTCGTCGGAGACTTCGGCGGCTTCCGCGTCGTAGGACCACGCCACCGCACTTGAGGACACCCCGTTCCACACGTCGCCGGTGGCGATGACCTGCCGGGCCACCTGACGGATCTGGTTCACCGACCCGTTCGCCGCGATGATCACAGTCGGGTCGAGTTGGAACGGCACCAAATAGCCGCCACCGGTGTCGGTGAGCGACATCGCGCGGGTCTCGCGGCTCTCCGCCCACCGGTGGATCTGGCGGACAGCGTGGCACTCGTCCGGGCTCCACTCGCAGTGCCCGGATGCTGGATCGCGCGCGACCTTGCTCCAGGCGCCCATGTACGCCGGGGCGCTGGTCAAGACGATGCCGCGGGCGAGGCGACCGTACGGATCGTCAAGCCGTTCCACGATGCGCGTGCCGGCCTGCCTGAACTGGTCGCTTGCCCCGGGTGCGCGCTCTACCGCGGCGACGGCACGGGAGCGCAGCTCGGCGCCCATCGCCAGCGGCTCCCCGGCTAAGCGCACGCCACTCAAGTCCCAGGGCCGCACCGCGGCGCGCATCCTCGCGACCTGAGCGGCGCACCACCGCGGGTCGCCAATCGGGTCGCCGTCCAGCTCGGTCGAGCGCGCCGACACCGCGCGGGTTGGCCGCTCGGGTCGTTGGGTCTGGGCGCGGGTGAGCCCAGTCGGCGTGTTGGCCGCGTTGAGCGCGGCCGCGTACCGGCGCCGCAGCTCGGCGGCTTCGGCGAGCAGGCCGGCGCCACCGGCTAGGTTCCGCGGGTCACCGGCGCCGTCTCGGGTGATGGCGATCTTGATCGTCTTCAATCTGGCGAGGATGCCCTCGACTTCGTTCACGGCATGAGCCTTCGTAGGCGTCGGGCACAAAACACCACGCGCGTCCCCTGGGGAAGATCACATGAGGGACGGCGGGGTTCTTTCGGTTTGCCTCGGCGCTCGCGCCAGGCCCTGATCCTGGCGGCGGCCCACACCCCGCCCACCGCCGGTACGCGGCCGAAGGTGAGCGGGAGTGGCCTCGAAATCGCTTCGGGTGTCGCGTCGGAGGTGCTCGGCGGCGAACCTCAGGGAGGGTGCGCTTCACGGCGTCCGACTGGTCGGCGCGGTAGCTGGCCGCGCTGGCCCGCCGCAAGTGTAGCCCGTGCGGGAGGGGCCGCCACTCACTGTGTGCGGGACTTCAGCACTCTCTAGGTGCACGTGGCGAAGTGGCATCGCCACTGCGCGGACGAGCAGTGACTCGGGGGCGGCGTCGGTCCGGTCCGGGTCATCGGTCTCCTAATCGACGATCACGACGGGCGGGCGCTGCTCGACGACTTGACCGGGAATGGTTGCCAGAAATCGACTCGGACCACTTACCGTGGCGCGGACCACACCCCGTCCGGGGCGGCGCCCGTTGCGCGCGAGCTGCGGCTCGACCTCCACCAGTAGGTGGTGCAAGCGGGCTGCCATCGCTGGGTGGACGACTGAGGTTGTGCCAGCGCAAGTGGCCCCCTGAGATTTGCTCGTATCCGTCGCTCGCGACGCTCGCGACGCGCGTCACGACACGGCCCGGCCGGGGAAGCGGCAGCCCCGGCACAGGCCGGCGAGCAAGGAGAGCCGGACGGTCTTCCCGCATGCTCGGCACGTGTCCCTACCCGGGGAAGCGTCCAAAGCGTCCGGGTGCGTCCGCACCCCCTCTGACCGGGGAAAACACCTGGAGAAGCAGTTCCTGCCTCATCTGCGCGCGCTGCTGATGGATCGCTTCAGGTCTCGCGGGGCGACAGCGTCGGGTCGAGTACCTTGCGGGCGCTGTCCGCGCCGGTCACCGGCAGGCCGGCGGGGTCGAGCATCCCGATCTGCACCAGCACCGAGGCCTGATCCCAGTAGATCCGCTCGTGCACGATCTTGCCGTCGTCGAAGTCGATGATCGCCACCGCCGCTACCTCGATCCGTTGGCCCGTGGGTGGCACTCCGGGCAGCATCCAATCGACCGGGGTGGTGTGGGTGAACCTGGCCACTCCCTCTTCCACGATCCGGTCCGCACCGACGGTGCGTGAGACGTTGATCATCTCGGCGTCCGGTGGAAAGAATCTGCCGACCAGGTGGTCGCGGTAGAACCTGCGTACGTTCTCCCGTCCCACGCCGCCGGTCATCACCGGCACGTGGTTGACGTAGGGATCGTCGGCCATCGTCGCCAGCGCCGTGTCGAGATCGCCCGTCGCTTCCGCCGCCATGTGCCGCTCGAACGTCTCCAGCATGCCTTCCTGGGTGGGGCTGAGTATGTCCATTCCTGTCTCCTGACCATTCACTCCGAGATCGCGCTTTCCGGCTGGCCCGGCGGTGAGACCGCGGCTTCGGCCGCCGGGGCGAGGATTCGCTCGACGTCGGCCGACTCGAACGCTTCGCCGGGGACGTTCTCCGGGCCCAGTTGGGGGTCAGACGCGGCCCGTCGAGCACCGGGTCGGCCATCCCCTCCCCGCGCACCTTGTCACGGCCTCACGACCTGGATGCGAACGCCGTCACCGCCACCGCACCAGTCCGCCAGCTCGTCTGCGCGCACGACGACCCGTACTGCCCCGAATTCGCCGACCACCACTACGACGCCCTCCGGTTCAGCAGCCACCTCCTCGCCGGCGCCGGACACATCACCCCAGACACGGGCGACGATGCGTGGGCAACTGTCGAGCGCTGGGCGCTGCGCGATCTACTAGTTTGCATAGACCTCAAGCACCTCCGACTCTCCGGCCGCAAACGACCGCAGCGGCGCGAGCCGATCACGTGTCCGCGTCCTCCGCGAGTAGGCCGCGGTTCTAGAGCTCATCGCGTCGAGACCTCACCTCTTGCCGCGCGCTTTACTCGGGCGCCGGCCGGGACCGGCGCTCGCCGCCGGGACCGGGCATGGCCGGGCGCATCAGGCCGAGCTGCGCGAGCTGTGCCACATCGTCGCGGCAGGCCCAGTGCTCGACGAGCTTTCCGTCGGCTATCCGGTACATATGCAGGTGCTGGACCGAGAAGCGTTGACCTGTGGGCTGCGCACCCATGAACTCGCCCCGGTGGGTGCCGCTGAGCGTGATACGGCCAACGACCAGGTCACCTTCGGCGACGGTCTCGTGAAGGACGGCGTGGAGATCAGGGAAGGCGTTGTGGAGCCACCTCGCCGTCGCCTTGAACCCCTCCGGCCCACGGGGACCTTCGGACGCCTCATGGTTGAGGAAGTTGGGCGCCACCAGCTGGTCGGCGGCGTCGTAGTTCCCCTTGTTGAACACCTCCTCCATCAGGTGCTGAAACAGCTGCTTGTGCTCCTCAGACATGGCATTCCTCTCTCTTCGAGAATGAGAACGCAATCAGCAGGGCGACAAGGTCGGCCACCGCATCTCCGAGTGTCCGATGCAGCTCCGGCCGGGTCGCCGCGATACGTCGAGGCGGGCCATGACAGTATCCTGGTGCCGTGGCGACGGACACAACCGACATCGGCCACCGGGCCCGGTTGATCCGCCGTCGCCGGGGGCTGTCCCTCGCGGTGGCCGCCGGACTCGCCGGGATCTCCACGAGCCACCTCTCGCGGCTCGAACGCGGACAACGGGCGTTCGAGCGCCGGGGACTGCTGAAGGACCTCGCCGGGGCGCTGGGCTGCGCCGTGGCCGACCTCACCGGCCAGCCCTACCTCCCACCCGACCGCGCCACAGCCGACGCGCTGGCGACCCTGCCAGCCATCAGGTGTCAGTCCTCCGAAGGCGTCTCGGTCCCGTCGAGGACCCTGCCCTCGGCGAAGTACGGGGCGATCTTGTTGTCGACGATTCCCTGTCGGCCTGACGGGAGGGACTGGGCCACGATGCGCTAGCTAGCGCCCAGCTCGCGAGCGATCGTTGCGGCCGCCGGCATCAGACTTCGGGTCGGACTCGATCACCGACCATCCTGGCGTCGGCGTCGGTCCGGGTCATCGGTCTCCTCATCGCGATTAAGACGCCGCAGCGAGGCGGCAGCGCTCGCAGATGGTGCGGCCGGGATGGTTGAACAACAGTGGCGCACCGCAGCTCGCGCAACGGGCCATATCCTGAGGAGGGTCCGAGGGGTCCCCCGCGCAGTCGTCACAGACGTCACCATTGTCATGACCTGCGAAAACGCTCTGATCCGGGTCGTCACGCCAGTCGTCACCACGACGGTCTGAGATGTCACCGGGCTCATCGCCGGCCGGGTCGTCGGCCAGGTTGTCACCGCAGTCGTCACCGATGTCGTCACCGGAAACGCCCTGGTCGGGGGGCATGGGTGACGATGGTGACGTCTGTGACGACTGCGCGGGGTGCTCCTCACCGGTGTCTGTGTCTGTGGGTGGTCGGATGCTCCACTGGCGGGCCTTGTTGGTGCGTGGTTCCTGCTCGACAGCCCAGCCGAGGGATCGCAGGATCGGCGCGGTGCGGCTCAGTCGCCCGCCCATGCCCTGCGGTGTGGCAGGCCAGTCCTTAGGTGGCGTGTCGGGCGTGAGTAGCGCCATGAGGTCGCTCGCGGTGCCTTCCCACTTCCGCTTGATGGTCTTGCGGATGGCGATGGCGACCGAGTCGCCCTCGGCGACCTGCTGCGCCGTCTTACCCGCTTGCTCGGCGTAGGTGGCGTACCCGTTGCTGCCCCGGGCCGCATCAACGGCGAGCAGCACGCGGCTGAAATCTGCCATCCGGGACAGGTCGGTGCGCCGGACCGTGGGCAGCTCCCGGAGCACGTTCACCGCGACGTGCAGCAACCCGCCTAGGGCGCGGGGGTGCACCTTCGCCCACCGGTCGTTGAGGTCCTCCTCGGAACTGCGCTTGTCGGCCGGGATGCGCTCCAACTCGATCGTGACCATGCGGTCGGCCAGGTCGCCCTGGAGCCGCCCGGGATCAACGCTGGTCAGCGCCATCACGCGGCGAAACGCCAGCACGGAGACATCGCTGTCGGTGTAGAGCTGTCGGCGTAGCAGCCCGTCACCGGTGACCGCGCGGCACACGGCGTCCTGTAGCCACGGTTGCAGCTCGGAGATGTTGTCCAGGCAGGTCACCCAGGAGCCGGCCGCGGCCACCACCCAGTCCTCCACGTTGCGGGGAGCGGTGCGCAGCTGGCAGGCACACCGGTCGATCATCGACGTGAGCAGCCGCGCGGCACTGGACTTCGCGGTTCCGTGCTCGCCGCGCAGCAGCAGCACCGGGTGCGGCAAGTCCGATATCAGCGCGGCAAGCAACCAGGCCACCACGAGCGGCCAGTCCACGTCGGAGACGTTGAGCAGGTCCCGTAGCTCATCGATGTTGCCGTTCGCGTCGGGGGTCGGCAGCCGCAGTGTCGCGTTAGTGCGCCAGAACAGCACCGGGGAATGCTCGACGATCTCCCACCCATAAGCCCCGATCACCACGGCGTGCCCGTCCTCACCGCCCAGGTCGAGCACCAGCCGGCCGTCGAGCGGGGAGCGGCCGACCCGCAGCGCCACGTCCACCGGTTCCGCGCCCTGCGCGTCGCCCTCCAGTACCAGCAGCGCGTCGGTCAGGGCCGCGGTGCCCGCGGTGGCTTTCGTCTCGGCGTAATACAGCCGGGCCAGCTCGGCGCGCAACGAACGGCGCCCGCCCCGCAGTGCCCGGGCCACATTCGGCCCGTCGACTGGCCGACCCGCGGCAGGACACCCCCGTGCCGGTGGCCGAGGGCATCGAGGTCGATCCGTGGTCAGCGTTGTTGTGGCTGACAGGCGCCGGGACGCTCGACAACCGGCCGGACGGACATGCGGCCTACCAGTACGCGGCAGACCTCATCGGGGAAGGCCGGCTCGTTGTCGAGATGGCCGCGAAGCTGCGCCGTCGCGAACGGTTCATGGCCGCCACCGAGGAGGAGGCACAGCGCCGCCAGGACGAGCTGCATCGGAACTACCTGGAGACCATGCAGCGAGCGCTGGAGCGCATCGAGGAGATGGGCGCGACGGTGCCAAGGGTGGGGCCGCACGTACTCCAGCGTGCCGCCGAGTTGGGCGTGACGCTGCCCGGCCAGGACGGGGAGGACTGATCCCCGTGGGACACGTCGAAGATCGTTGGTATCGCAAGGACGGCACGCCAAAACCACGATGCGGCCAGGGGAGGCGCTATCGGGTGCGCGGCAGTGTCGACGGCCGCGAGCGCGGCGGCACTTCCCACGACCGCAAACTCGACGCCACCCGCCGCAAGATCGAGCACGAGGCGGATCTACTGCGGGGCACGTGGGTGGACCCGACCGATCAGACCATCCTCACGGACTACGCCCGCGCCTACCTCGCGTCGCGCCCGCACCGGGCAACGACAGCGCGGCGCATGGCGGCGCTGATCGACAACCACATCGCGCCCACCGCCCTCGGCGCTCGGCGGCTGGTCGCGGTGCGCCCATCCGAGGTGCAGGGCTGGGCCGCGGAACGCGTCCGGCTGCTCGCCCCGTCCACGATGCGACTGCTACTGGGCCTGGTGCGGGCGGTGTTCGCCGCGGCGGTGCTCGCGCTCTGATTGCGTCCTCGCCGGTGGTGAAGGTGGGCCTTCCGCGAGCCGAGGCTGAGCGCGTGGTACCGCTGACCGTCGACCAGGTGCGCGCCCTGGCGGACGCGATGCCGCAGCGGTACCGGGCGATGGTCACGGTGCAGGCCGGGCTGGGGCTGCGACTGGGCGAGCTGCTCGCGCTACGAACCGAGGACGTCAACTTCCTGGGGCGCACGGTGCGGATCGAGCAGCAGATCGCATCGGGCTCCCGGGTCCGCTCGGAGCCGAAGACGCCGCGCTCCCGCCGGACCCTGCCGTTGCCCACCGTGGTCGCCGAGGTACTGGCAGCGCACATGCAGGCGTTCCCGGCGGGGGTGGACGGCACCCTGTTCACCACCCGCGAGGGGCGGCCCCTGACACATTCGTTCTACGGCACGGTGACGTTCAGCAGGGCCGTGGCGCGGGCTGAGCTGCCGGCGGGGACCACGAGCCACGCTCTCCGCCACGCCTACGCCTCGTGGCTATTGGCCGCCGGCGAGAGCGTCGTTGCCGTGGCCGAACGGCTGGGGCACTGCAACGCACAACTCGTGCTGACGACCTACGGACACTTGCTGCCGGACAGTGAGGACCGGACACGCAGCGCGATCGACTCGGCGTGGAATGCGGCGCCCGGCGAGGCTGCCACGGCCCAGGGACGGCCCCGATGATCTCAACGCGCACTGCGGTGCTGGTCAGGGCCGGTTTCCGCGCGGCTGACGGAGGTACTCGTCATACAGTACACGTCATGCCGACTCACCTTCAAGGAAGTGGCCCCCATGCCTGAACGCACACCTCCCCGCATTCACCACCGACACCCCGATCGGTCCGGACGTCGACGTTGACCGCGAGGACATTCAGCTCGCTGATGGGACCCGGCTCACGGAGAACCAGTGAGGCAGCGGCCGATCCCAGGGTAATGATCAGCGACCCGGGCTCTCGGTCGGGCACCGCTGCGCTCCTCGGCCCGGTGCTCACGTTGCCCACCGACCGGTGGATCATGGATCCGCATCCGGGTGAGCGACGTCCGCGCGCCGCCCACAGCCGCTCGAAGTGCCGCACGTACAGGAGTGCGGCATCCTCGGCATGCAAATGTTTGTACAGGGGAATGGTCCTGCCGTAACGGCTCTAGTGGTCAGGGGCATCGTCGGACGATCCACGCCCAAGACGTGCACAAGGATCAACAAGGGCATCCCACAGCCCACCCGAGCGCTGGATCTCGTGATAGCTCACGCCACGTGGACGCTCCTGCGGAGGGGGCGGAGCAGGTCCGCATTAACGAGGCGCTTCACTACGAGTTTCACCAGGCTGTCGGTCAGTCCAGTGATGCGCGAGCATGCGCACGGTGACGTGCGTGTCCAAGTTCGGCGCCTTGTCCGCGATGGCGGTCACGACTTCGGCGACGTGTCCCAGCACGACCGGCACAGCACCCGACCGTCCCTTTCTGCGCACGGTCCGCAGCCCGATCCGTGCATGAGCATGACGAGGTCCGTCGTCGGCCTGATCCTGCTGGTCATGGGTCACACTGCGGTGGGATGACGCGGCGGGCGGAGAAACGTTGAACAAGCTGGCTTCAATCAGCTGACAAGGAGCGGAGCGACGACATGGCCACTGTGACCGAGAGGGCTGTCCTCGCGGGCGGTTGCTTCTGGGGGATGCAAGACCTGTTTCGCCGCCATCCGGGTGTGATCTCCACACGAGTGGGTTACACGGGTGGTGACGTCCCCAATGCCACATACCGCAACCACGGCAACCACGCCGAGGCGATCGAGATCATCTTTGATCCGGCGCGGCTGAGTTACCGGCAGATCCTGGAGTTCTTCTTCCAGATCCACGATCCGACCACGCGTAACCGGCAGGGCAATGACGTCGGCACCAGCTACCGCTCGGCGATCTTCTACGTCAAGGACGAGCAGAAGAGGGGCGCGGAGACGACCATCGCCGATGTGGACGCCTCCGGCAAATGGCCAGGCAAGGTGGTCACCGAGGTGACCCAGGCCGGTGACTTCTGGGAGGCCGAGCCGGAGCACCAGGACTACCTGCAGCGCTACCCGAACGGGTACACCTGCCACTACGTCAGGCCCGAATGGCAACTCGGCGCCCGCTGAGCACGCCCGTGGACGGCTGCGGTCCGCCGCGCTCACCGGGCCAGGATGAAGGACAGGAAGAACCCGGCCGCGGTCGCGAAGGCGTTGAGTGGCCCGCCGTGCTCGAATGCCTCTGGCATGAGGGTGTCCGCCAGCGAGGTGAGCACTGCGCCGCCGGCGAACGCGAGCGCGATGGCGAGCACCTCCTCGTTGACTCCGCTTGCTGCGCCGCGGCCGAGCACCACCGCGGCAGCGAGCAGCACAGCGCACGCAGTCCAGGTGAGCAGCACGCTGCCCGCACGCTGCCCGGCTTCGCGCATGGCCACGGCTCCGACCAGTGATTCCGGCAGGTTGGAGAAGAAGATCGCGACTAGGAGCGAGAGCGATGCGGTTTCCACCAGCGACACCCCGAGCGCGAGGTTCTCCGGGACCCCGTCCAGCGTCACCGCCGCGAGCAGCGCCCAGCCCGAGACCGCGGCGGCTGCCCGCGCTGATCATCTCGCGCTGCTCCGGGTCAGACCGACCGCTGAGGTAGCGATCGAGCGCGGCGTCCGCGGTGATGAACGCCGCCGCCCCGGCGAGCAGCCCGAGCCCGGAGCGTGCCATCCCGCCGAGCGCGAATGCTTCCTCGAACAGTTCGAAGGCCAGCGCCGAGATCAGGGCGCCGCTGGCGAAGGCGAGCAGCACACCGGTGACCCGCCGGGGCGGGCTCCACCGCACACCAACGACGGCGCCCACGACGAGCGCGCTGGACGCGGCCAGGCCGAACAGCACGGCGGTGAGCACGAGGCAGTGTCCCATCCGCGCCCACGGAGAATCCCCCGGCGACGGGAGGTTTCGCCCGGCGGAACGTTTCGGGCACAGGGCACGCCGGGCCGAGCAGGGCGACTGAACTTCGACGTGCTGCGTCGCTGGCTTGCCCGTCGCGGGCACGACGTGCTCTTCGTCCGCAACGTCACCGACATCGACGACAAGATCCTTGCGAAGGCCGCCGATGCCGGGCGGCCGTGGTGGGAGTGGTCGGCCACCCACGAGCGGGCGTTTGAGGAAGCCTATACCGCCTTGGGCTGCCTGCCGCCCTCGGTGCTGCCGCGGGCCACCGGGCACGTGCCCGAGATGGTGGAGCTGATGCGCCGGCTCATCGACCGCGGGCACGCTTACGCCGCCGACGGCGACGTCTACTTCTCGGTGGCATCGTTCCCGGACTACGGGACGCTGTCCGGGCAAAGGCCTTCCGAGGTACAGCAGGGCGAGTCCGCGGACACCGGCAAGCGCGACCCGGGGACTTCACGCTGTGGAAGGCCACCAAGCCCGGTGAGCCGAGCTGGCCCACGCCGCGGGGGCGGGGGCGGCCCGGCTGGCACCTGGGATGCTTGGCGATGGCCACCGCCTACCTCGGTCCGGAGTTCGACATCCACGGCGGCGGGCTCGATCTGATCTTCCCGCATCACGAGAACGAGCGAGCGCAGTCCCGGGCTGCCGGGGACAGGTTCGCCCGCTACTGGGTGCACAACGGGTGGGTGACGCTGTCCGGCGAGAAGATGTCGAAGTCGCTGGGCAACACGCTGGCCGTGCCAGCCGTGCTGCAGCGGGTGCGGGCCGTGGAGTTGCGCTACTACCTCATCGGGGCGCATTACCGGTCGGCCATCGAGTTCTCCGACATCGCGCTGGCCGAGGCGGTGGCCGGGTACCGGCGGATCGAGTCATTCGTGCACCGGGTGGCCGAACGGGCAGGAACGCCCGAGCCGGGAGCGCTGTGCGCGGAGTTCGTTGCCGCGATGGACGACAACCTGGGTACCCCGGCTGCGCTCGCCGCAATCCACGCCACGGTGCGGGAGGGCAACGCCGCACTGGACGCCGGGGGACCACACCGACGCACGGGGTGCTGCCGGGTCGGTGCTGGCAATGGCCGACGTGCTGGGCGTGGACCCGCTCTCCGAGCGCTGGTTGGCGTCCATCGCGCACGACGAGGTGCCCCGCCGGGAGCTCTCCGCGCTAGTCGACCAGCTGCTCGCCGAACGCGCGCAGGCCCGGGCGCAAAAGGACTTCGCCGCGGCCGGCGCGGTCCGCGCGCGGCTGCTCGTCGCCGGCATCGCCATCGAAGACACCCCGGACGGCCCGGTGTGGACCCTCAAGGACGCCTGATGGCGGGACAACTCCCGACGCTGTTGTGGTCCTGGCCTGCGGGTCTCGGCGGCCAGCGGGGCCGCTATAAACTCGCGTCCGGGATGGCAGCTTCGGCGGTTTCCCAGGCGCAGCGATGTGGTAGCGCTCACAATAATGGCGCTTCGCCGGGTTGTTGAGGAACGGGAACAGCGACTTGATCTGTGACCCGGGGGTGACACGTATGCCCTGCGTGGGGCGCGCAGGGTCGATGACGACGCGGCGCCATGACCTCATCGAGCACGATCTGCGTGAGCGTCCCGCCGAATGAGTAGCCAATAATGATCGGCGGGCGATCAACCTCGGCGATGATGCGCTCGAGATTGTGCCACAGTGCCCGGGACCCGTGAGCGCTGTGATCGGCGACGGGTTGGCACGCAAGGTCCTGACCTCAACCCTCCAGACCGGGATCGTGTTTAGCACCCGGTGGCTGCGGTTGGTGTAGTGCTCGGTCACTTCTCCCAGCTTCGCGGCGTCATCCACACCCCAGGACGGGGCCCCTTGCGAGCAGTCCGAGAGATATCGGTGAGCGCCCGGCGCACCGTTCCCGTTGTGGAGACGGCAGCTGGCATGACCGTTGATCAGCGCCGAGCGACGCCGAAAGGGCTCAAGCGCGCCCGGGAGCTGGAGGCCCTCGGGTTCCTGCAGATCACCCTGGCCGCGGCGGAGAAGGTGCCTTGGACCGGCGGTTTCGCCGTCGTCCCCTGACCCTCGACACCGGTGCGGGGCCCGGGTGCGTCCACCTGCCCCACGCCCGGCTCCACTTCCCACTACCTCGCGCGGTATGGCGATCATTGGCCTGGCGACCGCCCCGATCCGCCCTCCTCAAGCGACAAGGGCGGTGAACCGGCAGTGACGTTGCGGCGCGGCGGTCTGGGCTTGTGGACTTTGAACCGGGCAACCGGCTTCGTGGTGGTGCGCGCGACTTCGGCGATCAGGCCGTCATCGTTGCAGAGGCGCCAGGTGGTGTCGGCGACTTCGACGGTGAGAGTGCGTCCGGCGTGGACGATGCCGACGTGGATGCGTTGCCCGGCGACGACGATGTCGCCTCGGCGGCTGACCCCGCCGCTGCATGCGGATCGGCTCGGCTGCTGGTGCGGGTGGTGGGCCGGCCGGGCGGGCATCGCGCCGGACCTGGAGACCGTGCAGGCGGCGGTGGATGCCTTCCGCGGCGAGTACAACATCAACTGGCCGCACCAGGCCCTGGACATGGCGTTCCCGGCGGACCGGTTCACCACCCGTCCCGCCGATGAGCGGCTGTCGCTGCGGCTGCCGTCCACGCTTACACCGGCGGCCCCCAACGCTGCGGTCCACGCCGCCAAGCGCTCCGCCGCTGGAGCCGGTCCTGCCGACCGCGCTGGTGATGTCGGCCAACGGCAGCGAGCCGGTCAACCTCGCCGTCGAGGCCAGCCGCGTGGTGCCCGCCTCCGCGAACCTGACCGTCTGTGGCCAGTAGTTCTGGCTCGGCCCCGACCGGGCCGGCACCACGATCACGCTGTGGACCGACACCACGGTCGTGCACCTGCTCGCCAACAGTGTCCGACTCAAGACCGTCCCGTCCCGGCTCACCATCGCCCACTTGCGCGGGCTTGCTTGCGACGGCACCGGCCTGCCCGCACCTCGTCCGGGACGCCGAAGCGCTGCAACGCGTCGGTGAAGGCCAGGCAGACGGCGCGGCCGGTCACCCGGTGCACGACGGCGCCGACGACACAGAACCGGGAGTAGTCGTCCACCCCGGTGACCACCTTGGCCTCGCCGCCATCGGCGAGCCGGATCCCGCCGACGATGTCGAGCTGCCACAGCTCCATCGGCCGCTCACGCTGCTGGCCTCGGTAGTCCTCCCGACGCCGGCGAGGCGACACCGGGACGATAAAGCCATGCCGGACCAGCACCCTTTAGATTGGTGCTCAGTGACAGCACCGGCCCGGGACAGCCGTGCCGGCCCAGCTCGTAGTGCAATCGCCGTTGCCCCCACCGGGGATGGCCACGGCGCAGCTCACAGATCGCCGCCTCCACCTTGAGACTGGTCTGCGCGGGATGGGCATGCGGCCGGTGAGAACGGTCCGCTAGTCCGAAAATCAGTCGGGGACGGGCGAACGGGACCACCGGCTCGTCGTGCGGCGGCGGTGAGCCGGGGGACGGGGAAAGCCCTGTCAGGTCAGGCCGCGAGCTCCAAGGTGACCTTGTAGCCGAGGGCTTCGAGCTGGCGGACGTGATTGCGCTTCTTGCGGTCCGGGCCGATGCGGGTGTCGTAGAACTGGGCGCCGAGGTCGTGGAAGCGGGCCTCGGGGGCAGACAGCAGGTGCCAGACGATGACCAGGATCGAGCGGCCGACCGCGACGATGGCCTTCTTCTTGCCCCGGCGCCGGGCGGTGCGGCGGTAGCGCTCGCCGAGGAAGGTATCGGTGCGGCCGGCCGTGACGGCGGCTTCGCCGAGGACGGCGGCGAGATAGGGGTTGCCGTGCCCGGTCGAACCGCGGCCCTTCTTCTTTCCTGCCGACTCCTTGACGCCGGGGGCGAACCGGGCCCAGGAGCACAGGTGCGCGGCGGTGGCGAACCGGGTCATGTCCAGCCCGATCTCGGCGAGGATCACCTGCGCGCCGGTGACGAGCCGCTTGACCGCTCGCGCGAAAGGGGTGATCAGCTCCTCGATCTGGGTCTCGACCGCGGCGATGTCAGCGCTGGCCTGGTCGATGCGGGCCAGCATGGTGCGCAGCAGGAACCGATGGTGGTTGGTGAAGTGCCCGACGAAGGCCTCCTCCAGCAGCGGGATCTTGACGCGCATCCGGGCCCGGGCGAGCTGGGCCAGCGCCTTGGGGTCGCGCTCGCCGGCGATCAGCGCGGCGAGCATCTCCCGGCCCGAGACCCCGAAGATGTCGCTGACCCCGGGACGCTCGTGGCTACCCCCACAGCCGTCCGGGACCGGGAGCGCGTTCCTGCATGGCGGTGCACTCCAGCCGCACGGCCGTCGGGGGTACCAGGCCCAACTGCACGACCTGGCGAGACAGGGCCGCGTCGAGCAGCCAGTCGGTGGCGGTGCGGATGCGGTTGCCGGGCAGCGCCAGGAGGTGGTAGCCGCGGGTGACCACCTTGGCCGGCAGGCCACCCAGGGGCACCCCGACCGGGTTGGCGGCGGCCTGCGTGCCGCCGAGATCTACCAGGAAACCAAGGTCGTGGTGCTTGTACGGGCGGCGTCGGCCCTGGCCGTAGGAAGCGGCGATATTGTACGCGGCACGTTGCCCCTGGCGCTGGGCGTGCTGGGCGGTCATCGGGGTGAGCTCGCCCGGGCGGGTCAGGTCAGGCACAGCGGCGGCGTCGCCGACGGCGGACACCTCGGGATGTGCGGGCACGGTGAGGTACTCGTCGACGGCCAGCCGGCCACGTTCGGACTTGAGGCCGAGCTCGTCGACGAGCGGGTCGGGGCGCACGCCGACACACCAGATCAGCGAGCGGGTCGCGACGAACTCGCCGTCGGCCAGCTGCACACCCTCGGACGTCGCCTCCCGCACCGACACGCCGGTGCGCACGTCGACGCCGCGGGCGCGCAGGACCGCGTGGGCCGTGCGCGACAGCCGCGGGTTCAGCTCGGGCAGGATCCGATCAGCCAGGTCGAGCAGCAGCCACCGGGGACGGGCGCGCAGCCGTGGATGCCGGGCGTATAGGACGTCGGTGTAGAGCACGCCCTGCGCGGCGACCTCGGTGCCGGTGTAGCCCGCGCCGACTACCACGAAGGTGGTGCGGGCGGCGCGCTCGGCGGCATCGTCGGTGAGGTCGGCGAGCTCCATCTGCCGGGTCATGTGGTCGCGCAGGTACAGCGCTTCGGAGATGCCCCGGAAGCCGTGGGCGTGCTTGTTGACGCCCGGGATGGGTAGTAGCTTGTTCACGCTGCCGAGGGCCAGCACGAGCCGGTCGTAGCCACAGTCGCCGCGGTGACCCTCGGCATCCACCCAGTCCACCCGCCGGGAGTTGAGGTCGATCCGGTCGGCCTCGCCGAGGATCAGGCGAACGTCGGGCAGGGTCTCCGGCAGTGAGACCGCCACCCGGCGCGGATCGATCACGCCGGCGGCGACCTCCGGCAGCAGCGGCAGGTACAGGAAGTAGTCCATCGGGTTGACCAGCGCGATCTCGGCGCGACCGCGCGACAGCCGCGACAGGGTGCGAGCGGCGTGATAGCCGGCGAATCCGGCCCCCACGATGACGATCCTCGGCCGGGCCATGACGGTCCTCCTCCGGTACGCCGCGCCTCACGCGACGGCACCATGTCGGATAGGCGGTCGCCGTGCACCGTTGTGGCGATATTGCCGACGGGCCTCGTCCTGTCCCGCCCGCGGGGTCTGCGACCGGACTCAGACCTTGGCCGTGCCGTCTCGTACTTCATCCGTCAGATGACTCAACCACGGACCACCTGGCTGACTCAATCACGGACCACGAAGTCGTACGTCGTCTCCCGCTACTCACGAGCACTCGCGGTGTCGCCGGACCCGAACCGACGCGCGTGGCCCGTTGGCCGCACGCGGGGCCGGCGGCACGTTGGGTTCGACGCCCACTCAGACCCTGCACCGCCACGTGGACGTCGACGGCGTGCACGTCTTCTCCCGGGAGGCCACATGCCATTGAGGACGCGGTGCACTCACATGCCGCTGACCGCGTGCGTCAAGATGCACGGTCACGGCCGATAAGCGATCCGCGAGTGGTTCGGCTTGCAGCACGACCGGCAGGTGCACCGGCCCGGTTGCGGCAAGGGTGGGCGGTTTCAAGGGGTGAGTGCACCACCAGCTTGACCTGGGACCCTCGCGAGGGCTCACATCGGCCTGATAGCGGGCAGGCCAGGGGCTACCCGAT
>DASQWR010000227.1:0-11158 GCA_035640155.1 Pseudonocardiaceae bacterium | reverse complement strand
TCCATCCGTGGTTCGGAGTCCAAGATCAGCCGGCTCGAGCTCGGCAGGGTCGGGTTCAAGGAGCGGGACGTGGCTGACCTGCTCACCATGTACGGGGTGAGTGATCCCGGGGAGCGCGAGGTCTTCCTCGAGATGGTCAGGCGGGCCAACGAGCCCGGCTGGTGGCACCGCTACACCGATCTGATGCCCAACTGGTTCCACGAGTACGTCGGGCTGGAGGAGTCGGCCTCCCGGATCCAGACCTACGAGCTGCAGTTCGTCCCTGGCCTGATGCAGACCGAGGACTACGCGAGAGCGCTCGCGAGCCGCGCTCGGCCGGAGTTGGCGAGCGATGAAGCGGAGCGCTGGGTCGCCTTGCGGATGCGGCGCCAGAAGGTCCTCGCCCGGCCAGACGCGCCCCGGCTGTGGGCTGTGATCGACGAAGCCGTGCTGCACCGGCCGATCGGTGGCAGGCGGGTGGCGCTGGCGCAGATCGAGCATCTGCTCGAGCTCACCCGGCTGCCCAACATCACGCTGCAGGTCATGCCGTACCGACTCGGCGGGTATACCGCCGAAGGGGCGTTCACCCTGCTGCGGTTCGCCGAGCCCGCGCTGCCGGACCTGGTGTACATCGAGCACCTCACCGGTGCGCTCTACCTGGACAAGCGGGAGGAGATCGAGCTGTACGGCCGGGCGATCGACCAGCTGACCGTGGACGCCGAGACCCCCCACCACACCCGCCAGGTGCTGGCGAAGGTGCGCGCCGAAATCTGACGGGTCTCGCCCACCACGCAGCGATCCAGCCGAGATCCACGACCCGTCACCTGCACGTGCAGTTGCACTCCCTGTCAGCACGCGCTAACGTTCCGGCCACTTACAGGTGCACGGGACAGAGTCCGGTGTGGACGGGAAAGGCGACGAATCGTGGCAAACGAGATCCGTAACGGCATGTCGGCCGCGCTCCTTGATGGGGCGACGTGGCGGAAGAGCAGCCGCAGCAGCGCGTTCGGCAACTGCGTGGAGGTTGCTCCGGTCAGTAATGGCCAGGTTGCGGTGCGCAACTCTCGTTATCCGGGTGGTCCCGCGCTGATCTACCCTTGCGCCGAGGTAGCGGCTTTCGTGGCTGGCGTCAAGGACGGCGAGTTCGATGACGGCCTCAGTTGAGCCATCAGTCGACGCTGCCGTCGCGGTGAACCGTCCCAGGCGGCTCCTGCCGCCTGGGACGCGGGTGCAGACCGGTGCCGCTGGCCGGATGCAGCGCGGCGTGGTGATGTGCTACGAGCAGCAGTACAGCTGGGGGACGTTCCCGGTGCTGTGCGAGGACGGCGTCACGCGGCGGCGGTCGGTGGACGACTGTGCGGTGCTGGAGGGCGACAAGCGGCAGTCCGACGATCCACCGGCCCCCAGAGCAGGGAGATGATCCGGGAGGACCGGGAGCTGCTGGCGGAGCTGGGGCGGCTGAACTCCGGCTTGTGGTGACCGGGGCGCTGCTGGTAGCCGGCACTACGTCGGACGCGGGCAAGAGCATGCTGGTCACCGGCCTCTGCCGGTGGCTGGCCCGTCGGGGCCTGTCCGTCGCACCGTTCAAGGCGCAGAACATGTCGAACAACTCCGTGGTCACCCCTGATGGTGGGGAGATCGGGCGGGCGCAGGCGCTGCAGGCGCTGTCCTGCGGCATCGAGCCGACCGTTCGGCTCAACCCGGTGCTGCTCAAGCCGGGTAGCGACCGCTGCTCCCAAGTGGTGGTGCTCGGTGGTGTCGACGGCACGGTTTCGGCGATGTCCTACCGGCATCGCACGGCGGCGCTGCTGGAAGTCGTCGTCGACAGTCTCACCGCGCTGCGCGCCGAGCACGACGTGGTCGTGTGCGAGGGCGCCGGATCTCCCACGGAGATCAATCTGCGGGCGACCGACATCGCCAACATGGGCCTGGCGCGGGCCGCGGAGCTGCCGGTGCTGGTGGTCGGGGACATCGACCGCGGTGGCGTGCTCGCACACCTCTTCGGCACCCTCGCGCTGCTGGAGCCCGCGGACCAGGCACTCGTGGCGGGCTTTGTAATCAACAAGTTCCGTGGTGACCCGGCGCTGCTGGCGCCCGGGCTGGACCAGCTGCGGGACCTCACCGGCCGGCGGACCTACGGCGTGCTGCCGTGGAGCGACGGGCTGTGGATCGACGCGGAGGACTCGCTGTCGCACCCCGCGGACGGGGCGGTCGGTCGGGCTGCCGCGCCGCACGGGACGCAGTGGCTCCGGGTCGCCGCGCTGCGGTTGCCGCGCGTCTCCAACGGCACCGACGTCGACGCGCTGGCCTGCGAGCCGGGGGTTGCGGTGCGTTACGTCACCGAGCCCTCCCGGCTGGCCGACGCCGACCTGGTGGTGCTGCCCGGCTCGAAGTCCACGGTGGACGACCTGGCGTGGTTGCACCGCACCGGTCTGGCCGGCGCGGTGGTGGCGCACGCCGCCGCGGGCCGGCCGGTGGTGGGAATCTGCGGCGGGTTCCAGATGCTCGGGCGGCGCATCCACGACGAGGTCGAGTCGGGTACGGGGGAGTTGCCGGGCCTCGGGCTGCTGGACGTCGATGTCACCTTCGATCGGGACAAGCACCTCGGGCGGCCGGCGGGCACCGCGCTCGGCGAGGCGGTGACCGGCTACGAGATCCACTATGGGCGGGTGGCCCGAACTGGTGAGGCGCCGCTGCTGACCTTCCCCGACGGCACCGGCGAGGGTGCCGACGGGGGCCACGTGCTCGGCACCCACTGGCACGGGCTGTTCGAGAACGACGCGTTCCGCCGGGCATTGCTGCAGCGCGTGGCCGCGCTCGCCGGGCGCGACGGGTTCCGTCCCGCCCCGGACACCTCGTTCGCCACCGTGCGGGCGGCCCAGCTGGATCTGCTCGGTGATCTCGTCGAGCGGCACCTGGACACCGGTGCGCTGGACGCGCTGATCGCCCATGGAGTCCCGGCCAACCTACCGTTCGTCGCGACCGGCACGACCCAGTCCAGTTGAGGGCGGTGCCCTGTCTGGTGATGGCACTCGTCCGGCGAGGTGGGCCAGGCGATCCGGATCGCGAAGCGGCGGCCCGTGGCCGAACAGCACGAGCGCGGGCCGCAGCGCGGCCAGGCGGCGCATCAACTCGTGATTGCGCTCCGGATCGAACGTGAGGAACGCTGGCGGCGGACCGAGCCGCCGCAGGTTGAAGAACACGTCGCCGCAGAGCAGTGTCCGATTCGGACTCGCGCCACAGCGCGATGTGGCAAGGCGAGTGACCCGGGACGTCGAGCACGGTGAAGCCCTGCACCTCGTCGTCCTCACGCAACCTGTGGGCGACAGGATGCCCCGGGAGTTGCCGGCGACGAGGTACACGTTGACCGTGTTCATCGGCCCCCTACCTTGATCAGGTCTGGTCTAGTATGGTCAAACCGTGCCCAAGCAGGTCAATGTCTACGAGGCCAAGACGCAGCTCTCCAAGCTCCTGGAGGAGGTGGAGGGTGGGACCGAGGTCGTCATCGCCCGCAACGGCAGGCCCGTCGCGCGCCTCGTGCCGCTCCAGCGGTCGGTACCACATCGGGTTCCGGGTTCATTGAAGGGCAAGATCTGGATCGCCGACGACTTCGATGAGCCCGATCCCGAATTGGAGGACCTGTTCTACAACGCGCCGATTGTCGCGGCCGAGGATGATGAGCGGTGAGATTGCTGCTCGACACGGTCGCCGTTGTGCGGTGGCTGGACCCCTCGCCGCCCCTGTCCCGGCGAGCTCAGGATGCGATCACTACCGCGGACGATGTCCGTGTCTCGGTGGTCTCCCTGTGGGAGCTCTCGATCAAGCAGTCGATCGGCAAGCTCACCGTTCGGGCCGATCTACGGGAGCACGTGGCACGACAATCGTTCGTCGAGCTACCGGTGCTCGGCGAGCACACGGTCGCGGTGCGGGACCTTCCGCTGTACCACCGCGACCCGTTTGATCGCATGCTGATCGCGCAAGCGCGGTGCGAGGGACTCATGATCGTCACGAGTGATCGGGCTTTCGCCGCCTACGGCGTGCCGATCCTGCCCGCCTGAGCTACAGCTCCAGGCCGAGCAGGGCATTCTCCAGCACCTCGGGCAGTGCGGGGTGGATCCAGTACTGGCCGGTGGCAAGGTCGCGGGCGGTCTGTCCGAAGGACATCGCCTGCACCAGTGGCTGGATCAGGCTGGACGCCTGCGGCCCCATCAGGTGTGCCCCGAGCAGCCGGCCGCTGCCGCGCTCGGCGATCGCCTTGCAGAACCCGGTGGTGTCCTCCATCGCCCATCCGTAGGCGACGTCGCCGTACTCCTGCACCTGCACCGCGAAGTCCAGGCCACGGCTCACGCAGTCCGTCTCGGTGAGTCCCACCGTGGCGATCTGCGGGTCGGTGAACACCGCGGCGGGCACGACCCGGTGGTCGGTGGCCACCGGGTCGTCCGGATGGAGCAGGTTGTGCGCCACCACCCGCGCCTCGTGGTTCGCGACGTGCTTGAGCTGGTACTCCGAGGAGATGTCCCCCAGCGCGTAGACGCCCTCGGCCCGAGTGCGCTGCTGGGGGTCGACGACGATCCGCCCGTCCACGTGGGTCGTGACCCCGGCGGCATCCAGGTCCAGCAGGTCACTGTTGGGAATCCGCCCGGTCGCGACGAGCAGCACGTCGCCGGTGAGGACGGCGCCGTCGTCGAGCGTCGCCCGGATCCCGGAGGAGCCGCCCTCCAGCTGGTGCACCAGCCGTCCCAGGTGCAGCTCCCACCGCGACCCGACCGCGGTGGTGAAGCGCTCGGCGAGCGTGTCATCGAGGTGGCGCAGCAGCGGGCTGCTCCGCGCGGCGAGGCAGACCTGCACGCCGAGCGCGGAGAAGACGTGGGCGAACTCGGCGGCGATGTAGCCGCCGCCGAGGATCACCAGCCGCTCCGGCAGGGTGTCGAGCCGCATGACCGTGTCGCTGGTGTGCAGGGGCACGCCGGCGCGGGCGATCTCGGCCGGGATCACCGGGCGGGACCCGGCGGCGATCACCACCCGGTCGGCGGTGATCGTCTCGCCGGTACCGGTGGCGATCTGCCGGTGCCCGGTGAAGCGCGCGGAACCCGAGTAGACGGTGACGTTCGGGCTGCGCTCGGCCCGGTAGCGGCGGCCGCCCTCGGCGATCGGGTCGATCCGGCCGAACACGCGATCCCGGATGTCGTTCCACCGCACCTTGTCGACGCTCGCGTCGATGCCGTAGCGCGCCGCCCGCCGGACCGTCTCCGCGACGTCGGCGGCGTAGACGTACATCTTGGTGGGGATGCACCCGACGTTGAGGCAGGTGCCACCGAAGGTGGCGTGCTCGACCAGGGCGACATCCCAATGCTCGAAGGCGGGCGACAGGATCGTGTTCCCGGAGCCGCTACCGATGATCACCAGATCGAAGTGCCGCACGACGTGCACGTTACTGCCATGACTGTGACAGGCGGCAGGATGGCGAACATGCGCATCTTGCTGCTCTCCACCGCCGACACCGACCTGCTGGCTGCCTGCGGTTCGGGAGCGGACTACCGCGTCGGGAATCCGGCCCGAACCGAACCGGAGGAGCTGCCCGACCTGCTGGCGGGCGTCGACCTGGTGGTGGTCCGCCTGCTCGGGGGACGGCGGGCCTGGGAACGGGGCCTCGCCGAGGTGCAGCGATGCGGGCTGCCCGCCGTCTGCCTCGGGGGGGAGGCCACCCCGGACGCCGAGCTGATGGCAGCCTCTACGGTCCCGGCGGGCGTCGCGGCCGAGGCACTGCGCTACCTGGTGGCAGGTGGCCCCGCGAACCTGGGCGAGCTGGCCCGGTTCCTCTCCGACACGGTGCTGCTGACCGGGGAGGGCTTCGCGCCCCCGCAGGTCACCGCGTCCGCCGCGATCCACGGCGACGTTCCACCCGACCCGTCGCGACCGACCGTCGGGATCGTGTTCTACCGAGCCCACGCCCTGGCGGGGAACACCGCCTTCGTCGACGTGCTCGCCGACGCCCTCCGCGCGGCGGGCGCCAACGCCCACCCGGTGTTCTGCGGCTCGCTGCGCGGGGATCAGCACGGAGGCGTCCTCGACCTGCTGGCCGGGTGCGACGCGATGGTGACCACGGTGCTTGCCTCGGGTGGCGCGTCCGATGAGGGGGACGGCTCGTGGGACGCGGGGGTGCTGGCTCGGCTCGACGTGCCCGTCGTGCAGGGGCTGTGCCTCACGAGCTCGCGCGCGGCCTGGGAGGCGTCCGACGCGGCGCTCTCGCCGATGGACGCCGCGATGCAGGTGGCGATCCCGGAGTTCGACGGCCGCCTGGTGTCGGTGCCGTTCTCGTTCAAGGAACCCGGACCGGACGGCATCCCGGTGTACGTGGCGGACCCCGAACGTGCGGTACGGGTGGCGGGCACCGCGGTGTCCCTCGCGCGGCTGCGCCGCGTGCCCCCGGCGGAGAAGAAGCTCGCCGTGGTGCTCTCGGCGTACCCGACCAAGCACGCCCGGGTCGGCAACGCCGTCGGGCTGGACACCCCGGCATCGGCGGTGGTGCTGCTGCGAGCGCTCGCCGAGGCGGGTTATGACCTCGGCGGGCTGGACGTCGAGGCGCTGGACGGCAACGCGCTGATCCACGAGCTGATCGGCGCCGGCGGGCACGACGTGGAGTGGCTCACCGAGGAGCAGATGGCGAGTGCCGCGATCCAGGTGCCGGTGGGAGAGTACGCGCAGTGGTTCGGCGCGCTCCCTGTGGCGCTGCGCGAGTCCGTGGTCGCGGCGTGGGGCGAGCCGCCGGGGGACCTGTACGTCTCGGACGGAGCGATCTACGTCGCGGCGCTGCGGTTCGGCAACGTGCTGCTGATGATCCAGCCGCCGCGCGGGTTCGGGCAGAACCCGGTGGCGATCTACCACGACCCGGAGCTCGCCCCGAGCCACCAGTACCTCGCCGCGTACCGGTGGATCGAACGGTCCTTCGGGGCGCACGCCGTGGTGCACCTCGGCAAGCACGGGAACCTGGAGTGGCTACCCGGCAAGGGGCTCGGCCTGGCCGCTGATGACGCGCCCGACGCGGTGCTGGGGAACCTGCCGCTGGTGTACCCGTTCATCGTCAACGACCCCGGCGAGGGCACCCAGGCCAAGCGTCGCGCGCACGCCACCATCGTGGACCACATGATCCCGCCGATGGCCCGCGCGGACACCTACGGCGACCTCGCCCGCCTGGAGCAGCTGCTCGACGAGTACGCCACCGTGGCCGCACTCGACCCGGAGAAGCTGCCCACGCTGCGCTCGCAGATCTGGACCCTGATCCAGGCGGCGCAGCTGCACCGGGACCTCGGCTGGGACCGGGGCGCCGAGGCGGCGCCCGACGCGGACGAGTTCGACGACTACGTCCTGCACCTCGACGGCTACCTGTGCGAGATCAAGGACGTGCAGATCCGCGACGGGCTGCACGTGCTGGGCCGTGCGCCGGATGGGGAGGAGCTGATCAACGACGTGCTGGCGGTGCTGCGGGCGCGGCAGGTGTTCGGCGCCGCCGGGGCGCTGCCTGGGCTGCGGGCCGCGCTGGCCGCCGGGTTCGGGCTCGACGAGCAGGCGATGCTGGCCGACCCTGGTCGTGTGGTGGCCGTGCCGAGCACGTTGACCGAGCTGGTGGACGGCCCTGCCCGCACCGGCGCGGATGTCACCGACCTGCTCGAGTCACTGGCCCGCAGCCTCGTCACCCGGTGCCTGGCGGTGGACTGGGACGTCGAGAAGGTGCCCGCGCTGGTGTCCGAGGTGCTCGGTTCGGCCGTGCCCGACGTGGTCTCGGTGCTGTGGTTCGGGTGCACCGAGCTGGTGCCGCGGCTGGCGGGGACCCCCGCCGAGGTGACGAACGTGCTGCGCGCGCTCGACGGTCACTTCGTCGAGCCCGGGCCGTCCGGCTCCCCGACCCGCGGGCTGGTGTCGGTGCTGCCAACGGGCCGCAACTTCTACTCGGTGGACCCGAAGTCGGTGCCGTCGCGCAACGCGTTCGACGTCGGGGTGGCGCTGGCCGAGTCGCTGCTCGCCCGGCACCACGCCGACACCGGGGACTGGCCCCGGTCGGTCGGGCTCACCGTGTGGGGTACCAGCGCGATGCGCACCCAGGGCGACGACGTCGCCGAGGCGCTGTGGCTGCTCGGCGTGCGACCGGTGTGGGATGACGCGTCGCGCCGCGTCACCGGCCTCGAGGTGGTGCCGGTGGTGGAGCTGGGCCGCCCGAGGGTCGACGTCGTGCTGCGCATCTCCGGGTTCTTCCGCGACGCCTTCCCGCACGTGGTGGCGCTGCTGGACGACGCCGTGGCGGCGGTCGCGCACCTGGACGAGTCCGATTCGGACAACGCCGTCGCAGCGCACTACCGGGCCGACCTCGCAGACCACGGGGACGAGCGGCGGGCTCGGACCCGGGTCTTCGGCTCGAAGCCCGGGGCGTACGGCGCGGGGTTGCTGCCGCTGATCGATTCCGGGAGCTGGCGCACCGATGCCGACCTCGCGGAGGTGTACGCCACCTGGGGCGGCTATGCCTACGGCCGCGGGCTGGACGGTGCCCCGGCCCGCGGGGACATGGAGACCGCGTTCCGGCGCATCTCCGTCGCCGCGAAGAACGTCGACACCCGCGAGCACGACATCGCCGACTCCGACGACTACTTCCAGTACCACGGCGGGATGGTCGCGATGGTGCGCTCGCTGACCGGGCGTGACCCGGCCGCGTACGTCGGCGACTCCGCAGTGCCGCACGCGGTGAAGACCCGGTCCCTCGCCGAGGAGACCAAGCGGGTGTTCCGCTCCCGGGTGGTGAACCCGCGGTGGATCGCGGCGATGCAGCGCCACGGCTACAAGGGCGCGTTCGAGCTCGCCGCGACCGTGGACTACCTGTTCGGCTTCGACGCCACCGCGGGCGTGGTGGACGACTGGATGTATCACCAGCTCGCGGAGTGCTACGTGTTCGACGCGGGCGTGCAGGAGTTCCTGCGGGAGTCGAACCCCTGGGCACTGCGCGGGATGACCGAGCGGCTGCTCGAGGCCGCCGACCGGGGGATGTGGGCTGACCCGGACACGGCCGACCTCGACGCCCTGCGCGCGGTCTACCTGGACCTGGAGGGTGATCTCGAAGGCGGGTGAGTGCCGAGTCAGTCTCCGGTCGCCGAGAGGTGCATGAGGTCGCCGGTCTCCCCGCGGATCGCCGCTCAGATTCTCCATCCTCGATCGCCTCACCCGGTGCACGTGACCGGGTGCTCTGGTAGGCAAGCGCCGTGGACCACTCCGTGCTGCACCGCAGTCTTGCCCCAGACGTGCCGGTAGCCACCCTCTATGCCTTGTTGCGCCTGCGGGTGGAAGTTTTCGTGGTCGAGCAGGCATGTCCGTACCAGGAGCTGGACGGGCGAGACCTCGCGGACACGACGCGCCACTTCTGGCTGGCATCGGAGCATGGATCCGACGTCGTCGCGTACCTGCGGCTGCTGGAGCAACCGGAGGGCGAGTTCCGGATCGGTCGGGTGTGCGCGGAGCGACAGGCCCGTGGACATGGCGCTGCCCGCAGGCTGATGGAGGGGGCGCTGGCCGAGATCCGCGACGCGCCGTGCGTGCTCGACGCCCAGAGCCACCTCATCGGGTTGTACGAGGCGTTCGGGTTCGAGCCCAGCGGTGCGGAGTTCACCGAGTACGGCATCCCGCACGTCCCGATGCGTCGCACCGGACGGGTCGGCTGAGGCAGCCATCTGGAGCGAGCACGGTCCTCAAGATCGCGCCAGCTCTTGGGCCACCACTGTGATGGGTGGACGCCGTCAGAGCAAAGCAGCGAGGAGATGTACCACTCGTTGTGGGGTGGGCATTCAGTCTGGAAGCATGCCAGGGGCAACTATCGGGCGGTGTGCGAGGAAGCCGGTGCCAGGTCGATCAGGGCCTCAGTCCGGCGCGGTCGCGCCACTGTGACCGGGGAGCGAGCCTCCAGCTGAGGGCCACCGCGTGCAGCGGGAAGGCCGGGGGCGAGTGCCGATCCGGGAGCCAGGACACTCCGCCGTCCGTTGACGACCCGACCCGGGCGCGACTACCCGAGGAAGGACGTGCCGGTGCGCTCTGCTGTGCGCTACCCGTTCGCTGCCGTCGTCGGCCATGACGACCTCCGGCTGGCTCTGCTGCTGAATGCGGTGCACCCCGCCATCGGAGGTGTCCTGGTGCGGGGCGAAAAGGGCACCGCGAAGTCGACGGTGGTGCGTGCGCTCGCCGCATTGCTGCCCCCGGTGCAGGCGGTGTCCGGCTGCCGCTTCGCCTGCGATCCGGGTGCTGTCGATCCCGACTGCCCGGACGGGCCGCACGGCGACAGTACTGCCGAGACCCGGGTCGCCCGACTGGTGGAGCTCCCGGTGGGTGCCACCGAGGACCGGCTCGCCGGCTCGGTGGACCTGCAGAGGGCGCTCACCGAAGGGGTGTCCGCCTTCCAACCGGGGCTGCTGGCCGCCGCGCACCGCGGGGTGCTCTACGTCGACGAGGTCAACCTGCTGCACGACCACCTCGTCGACCTGCTGCTCGACGCTGCGGCGATGGGGCGCGCGCACGTCGAGCGCGACGGGGTGTCCGTCTCCCACGCGGCGTCGTTTCTGCTGGTGGGCACGATGAACCCGGAGGAGGGGGAGCTGCGTCCGCAGCTGCTGGACCGCTTCGGTCTCACCGTGGAGGTCGCCGCCTCCCGCGATGTCGAGGTGCGGGCCGAGGTGGTCCGCCGCCGGTTGGCGTTCGAGTCGGACCCGGCCGGGTTCGCCGATCGCTGGGCCGGCGAGGACACCGCGCTGGCCGCGCGGATCACCGCGGCCCGCGCCGCGCTCCCGGGCGCCGAGCTGCCCGATGCCGAGCTGCGCCGGATCGCGACGGTGTGCGCCGCCTTCGAGGTCGACGGCATGCGGGCGGACCTGGTGGTGGCCCGGACCGCGCTCGCGCACGCCGCCTGGCGGGGTGCAAGGAGTGTGACCGAGCAGGACGTGCGCGTCGCCGCCCGGCTGGCGCTGCCGCATCGCCGTCGCCGTGACCCGTTCGACGAACCGGGACTCGACGAGGATCAGCTCGAGCAGGCGCTGCGCGAGGTCGAGCCGCCGGAGCCGCCGGACCGGGGTGGCGCGCGCCCCCCCGATGAGCAGCTGCCCGATGAGCAGCCGCCCGCCGGCAACGGTCACGGTGCTGGTGCCCAGCCGGA
>DASQWR010000226.1:0-8990 GCA_035640155.1 Pseudonocardiaceae bacterium | reverse complement strand
AAGGACGTCCGCTTCCTGGACGTGTGACTCAAGGCTCGGGCCGTTATAGCTCATGGCCGGGGGCTGACGGATCGACAACGACCTCCAGGCGTGCGGCCGCAGCGGCGAGGCACTTGTCCTTGGTCCACAACCAGGCGTCCGGTGGGAGCTGCGTCGCCGCGAGGAGCTGGACATCGACGTAGCCGATGCCGAGTCGTGCAGCTCGTGGCGCTCGATGAAGGTCAGTATCTCGGCAGGGGTGGCGACTGCTGCTTGCGGCAGGCTGTTCAGGAGTCCGAGGATCTCCTGGCGCTGGGAGAGGGACAGTCGTGAAGCACAGTCACCCCGTTGATTGCCACCATCGAGACGGCGCCAAGTACGCGCCAATCGCTACCGTCCGCCGCCGACCGGTGCGGTGATGACACCCAGGACCGCAGGCGCCATGACTCGACCGACGAGGCCGTGCCGACAGCGATCGACGTCGGCCGGAGTGCAGGTGCCGTCAAGCAGCCGGGAAGAGGGTTGCGTAGTGCCGGTACCAGTCACTGCTGAACAGCTCGTCCGGATCGTAGCGACGCTTGAGCGCCAGAAACTCGGCGAACTGCGGGTAGCAGGCTGACACCTGCGCACGGTCAGCCCACCGATGGTAGGTGAGGTAGTAGCTACCGCCCCGCTCGATGGCCAGATCGATCAGGCGTCGAAAAGCGGCAGCTGAGCGTGCCACGCCTTCCTCGGTGTGTGGCGTGTGCAGGTTGAAGACAGTGCAGGCGTAGCTGTCGCCGGCCCAGGCGAGCCAGGTGTCCTCGTCGCGTTCGATGAACCGCACCGTGCCGTAGATCAGGTCGGCCTCGCTGTGCCGGAGCTCGTCG
Organism: Pseudonocardiaceae bacterium; assembly: GCA_035640155.1. Classification (GTDB taxonomy): domain Bacteria; phylum Actinomycetota; class Actinomycetes; order Mycobacteriales; family Pseudonocardiaceae; genus JALYQB01. The sequence continues at coordinate 8,142 of DASQWR010000226.1, read as the reverse complement.
GCCGCGGCGGCCATGAAGTCGGCGAGGCGGTCCCGCGGAACGTACAGCTCCGAGATCATCTCCGTGCCGATTTGCTCGGCGTCGAGCAGGTGATCGAGGCCATGGTGGTAGTCGTCCAGGTACACGGCGAGCTGCTGGAGGTCCGACCAGTAGACCTGACCCGAGGTGGCGAGGTAGTGGCGGGCGTACACGTCGAACGCGCGGCTCTTGTCGGTGTGGGCAAGGACGAGAAGAGCCTGCCAGTTGTCCGGAGTGAGGGCTCGCTGATCCTCGGGGATCGGAGTGCTGTCAGAAACGGGCCGGTAGCAGGAGAAGACACCCTTGGTGAGGAAGTCCGGCGAGCCGGGATCGATGGCGAACTGGAAGTCGCCGTACAGGAAGCCGGTCGCGACGCGTTCGGCCACCGCGTCCACGAGCTGCTGCACCGTGATCACCTCGACCACCCGCTGCAGCTTCCGGCGGTGCGTGAGCCGCAGCGTCACCGTGTACACCGCCCCGAAGAGCCCGTAGCCGCCGACGACCAACCCGAACAGCTCCGGGTTCTGCTCCCTGCTGCAGGTGACGACCGAACCGTCGGTCCGGACCAGGCGCAGCGATTCGACATCATGAACGATCGGCGCCATCGTGAGTCCGCGCCCGTGGCAGTTCGCTGAGACCGAACCGCCGACCGTGAAGAAGTTGGCCCCGGTCTGCTTCTGGGCGATTCCCCATTGGGAGACCCGGCCCTGTTGCGCCGCGAGCAGGTAGTCGACCAACTCCGGCCACTGGATGCCGGCTTCCACCTCGATCAGTCCTTGCCGCTGGTCGAAGTCGAGCACGCGCGCCATCGGACGGGTGTCGAGCACGGTGGCACCGCTGGCGAACTGCTGCCCGCCCATGGCGTGCCGTCCCCCGGCAACGCTGATGTGTGAGCCGCGGGCGTGGGTGATGGCGGTGCACAGCGCGGTGAGCGAGTCCACCGGGACGAGCCTGTCGGCCCGGGTGGCGTTCAGGCGGGAGTGGACATCGTTGACGATCATGCTTACAGACTGCAGGACCACGGTCGTACCGCCATCTGTCCGGCTACTCGACCTGATCTGAGTACGAGTACTCATGTGCCGTCCGGTACCGGCTGATGAGGCGGTATGCGACGGCTACGTGTGATTGGGCCGGGGCAGCAGTGAGACCACCCGACCGCTGGTTCCGGACGGAGCGGTCGCGGGCTGCTGGGTGCCGGGCGACGCCCCGTCGGGAGCGCGCGCGGTGACGGTCCGGAACAGCTCGACCGGCACCCGGCACTGTTGCACCAGGACGTCACGGGCGATGCCCTCCTGCGCCAGCAGATCGACGGCCCTGGGCAGCAGCGAGGGTTGCTCGATGGCGCTCGCCAGCCCCGGTTCGTCCCGGCGCCAGCCTCGGGCCGAGATGGTGGCCATGGCGTTGCGGTAGGACACCTCGCCGAGCCGCCCCAGCCGGCGCGCCCGGAACAGCAGGGCCTGCATGCTGACACCCCACCGCTCCTTGAGCTTGCCGAGGGTGGTCCAGACGTTGCCACCCATGCTGGCCGGGAGCAGGTCGCGGATCTCGTCGGCGGGCATCAGGAGCTCGGCAGCAAAGCGGTGGGCCTGCTCCTCGACGACACGCCCCCCCGGCTCGGCATCACCGTGCATGACGAGGTGGCCCAACTCGTGGGCGACGTCGAACCGCTGCCGGTAGTAGTCGCGCTTGATCGGGTTCAGCACGACGACCGGTCGCACCCGGCTGTCGAACGAGTAGGCGTCGACGGTGGCGGTCTGGGGTGGGCTGAAGAGCACCAGGACCCCGTGCTGCTCCAGGAGCCGCACGAGGTGTCCGACCGGGCCCGGCCCGAGCGCCCACTGCTTCCGAACCAGCCGGGCAGCCCGCTCCGGGCCGTCGCCGTCGTCCACCTGGACCGGCCACGACGGAACGTCGGGATCGGGGAACTCGACGTGCCGTTCCAGGCTGACGGCGATGTCGACTGCCAGCCGGCCGTAGGCGAACGCCTGGTCGCGGGCTGTCTGGGTGGTGGAGCGCAACGAGCGGAAGTGCGGTGTCGTGCTCAGCGCGGCCACGTCCTCCGGTCGCACCGCAAAGAACCCCGGCTCGACGGCCAGGCTCAGGGCGAGCTGGGCGACCGTGGCCGGGGTCGGACGCTTGGCCCCCGTCTCCCACGCGGCAACCGCGGTCGAGCTCTTGTGCACCTGCGCCGCCAACTCCGTCTTGCGCAGACCGGCCAGGTGACGAGCCAGGGTCAGCCGAGCACCGTCGAAGAGGACGGCGGCCACGGCGGCCCGATCGCAGGAGCGCCCCGAGTCGCTCACCGCTCGCCTGCTGGGACGCCAGGCTCAGCGACCGGGTGGCGGAGGCGCACGGGGGCATCCGGCGCACCGTCATCCGGGCCGCTCGGTGCCGGGCTGCCACCCGGGTGCCGTTCACCACCAGTCGGCGGCGAGGCCAGCAGGTCCGTTCGCCAGTGCCAGGCCTTCCCGCCACCGGCGTTGAGCCGAGCCCGCCCGAGCACCAGCTCCCGGTCGTGGTGGTCGACGTCCAGGCTGTGGGCGACCACCAGTGTCTCCTGGTCCAGCTGCGGCGTGCTGGCGACCAGCGCGGCCAATGCGGCCAGGCCACCCACCTCGCCGTCGGCCAGACAGTCGAACAGCGACGGCTGGTCCGGATCGGGATTGCGTTGTTCGGCGATCCGCTGCTTGGTCTGGCTCCTCTCCGGCCAGGGCAGGGTGTCGATCTTCCCGAAGGAGGCTGACGCCAGCAGCCAACGCCGGCCCTGCCAGGCCCAGCCGGGGCTGCCGTTGAGATCCGACCGCTCGACCAGGTCCGGGTCGAGCCGGGGCATGGTGGCGATGTCTCGGTCCGACAGCTCGGCCCGGAGGACGTCGAGACCAGTGCTGGCGTCGATGGCCTGGTCGAGCGCGTACCGATGGCAGGAGAACACGCGGTCGAGCCGGTCACGGAACAGGGTGAAGCGGGTGATGCCCAGCCAGGTGGCGTCGTGGCCTGCTGCCTCCGAGTAGTCATCGAGCACCCGGTCGGCGGCCGAGCGGAAGGCCCAGCGGATTCCCGCGAGCACACCCGCGGCTTCCAGGGCCGCGACGAGGTCGTGCTGTTCGCTCACGTGGCCCAAACTATCCCACGACCAGTAGATCGTGCGTGAAAGTCAACCGACGGCGCGTCGCCGTTCGGAATGGCTGCGAGCTATCCTCGCCGCCCGTGAGCACTTCGACCAGCTGCCCGGGCCGAAGTGGCGGACGGATGGGCCAACGGGGATGCGGGGATGGCCGTTCCTGCAGGGGATGACGCTCACGCCTCGGCTGCCCGGACCGCTGCGGCGGCCGCCGTGACGTTCGCGGCGAAGGGGGACGCCTCGGGTGCCTTGAACGCGCTGGCGGACTTTCTGCGTCGCCCCGGCTCCCACCCCGACCAGGGCCCCGGCAGCGGGGAGTTGCTGCTGACGGTGCTGTTCGAGGCCGCAGCGACGATGGTCAGCACACTGGGTGTCTTCGTGGGCAGCCTCGAACCGGTCCGGATCGGTGCGCTCGACGACGACTCCTGCCCGGTGGGGATCGACGAAGCCACGCCCGTCGAACGCACCTTCGTGCGGGCGTTGCTGGCCGAGATCTATGGTGATCGGCAGGCGACGCTGAGCCAGATCCGGCTCGCTTTCGCTGCTTCCGACCCGCGGCAGGTCTCCTCCTTCGTGACGAGGACCGTCAGTGGGACCGCCGCGCTCTTCCAGGCCTGTTCGCAGTACGACCTGCCGGTCCCGGACTGGCTGGCGAAGCCGAGCTGAGGCCGGTGCGCCGCGGATCAGGTTGTCCAGCAGCACGGATAGACTGGTCAGGTTGTGTGCATGCACGCGACTGACGTCCGGGTGCGATGCGCGCCGCGGTCTTCGAAGGGAACGGAAGCACGTGACCGAGACCACCCTGCCGTCCGGCGGCGACCGCCTCGAGCCGGTCGACATCCAGCAGGAGATGCAGCGCTCCTACATCGACTACGCGATGAGCGTGATCGTCGGGCGGGCGCTGCCGGTCGTCGAGGACGGCCTGAAGCCGGTGCACCGCCGGGTGCTGTACTCGATGTACGACTCCGGCTTCCGCCCGGACCGCGGGTACGTCAAGTGCGCGCGCGTGGTCGGCGACGTGATGGGTAACTACCACCCGCACGGTGACACCGCCATCTACGACACCCTGGTGCGGCTCGCCCAGCCGTGGTCGATGCGCTACCCGTTGGTCGACGGCCAGGGCAACTTCGGTTCCCGCGGCAACGACCCCGCTGCGGCGATGCGCTACACCGAGTGCCGGCTCACCCCGTTGGCGATGGACATGCTGCGGGACATCGACAAGGAGACCGTTGACTTCGAGCCGAACTACGACGGTCGCACCGAACAGCCCACGGTGCTGCCGTCGCGGATCCCGAACCTGCTGGTCAACGGCAGCTCGGGGATCGCGGTGGGGATGGCCACGAACATCCCGCCGCACAACCTGCGAGAGGTCGCCGACGGCGTCGTCTACCTGCTCGACAACCCCGAGGTCGAGGACGAGGCCCTGCTCGACGAGTTGTGCGCCCGGATCAAGGGCCCCGACTTCCCGACTGCCGGGTTGATCGTGGGCACCGACGGGATCGCCGAGGCCTACCGCACCGGGCGGGGCTCGATTCGCATGCGCGGCGTGGTGGAGGTCGAGGAGGACACCAAGAGCCGCACCACCCTGGTGGTCACCGAACTGCCCTACCAGGTCAACCCGGACAATGTCATCGAGTCGATCGCGATGCTGGCGCGCGACGGCAAGCTCGCCGGCATCGCCGAGATCAACGACGAGTCCAGTGACCGTATCGGCATGCGTATCGTGATCACGCTCAAGCGCGACGCGGTGGCCAAGGTGGTGCTGAACAACCTCTACAAACACACCCAGCTGCAGTACTCGTTCGGCGTCAACATGCTCTCGATCGTCGACGGCGTGCCGAGGACGCTGCGGCTGGACCAGATGGTGCGCCACTACATGCGCCACCAGCTCGAGGTCATCGTCCGGCGGACCCGGTACCTGCTGCGCAAGGCCGAGGAGCGCGCGCACCTGCTGCGTGGTCTGGTCAAGGCGCTGGACATGCTCGACGAGGTCATCGCGCTGATCCGCGCGTCGGCCAACGCGGACGCCGCTCGCACCGGGCTGATGGAGCTGCTCGACGTCGACCAGATCCAGGCGGACTACATCCTGGAGACGCAGCTGCGCCGGCTCGCCGCGATGGAGCGGCAGAAGGTGATCGACGACCTCGCCGATCTCGAGCGCGAGATCGCCGACTACCTGGACATCCTGGACAAGCCGGAGCGGCAGCGGTGGATCGTCCGCGACGAGCTGACTGAGATCGTCGAGAAGCACGGTGACGATCGCCGTACCAAGATCATCGGATATGACGGCGACGTGTCGATGGAAGACCTCATCGCCATCGAGGACGTGGTGGTCACCATCACCCGCACCGGTTATGCCAAGCGCACCCGCACCGACCTGTACACGGCGCAGAAGCGCGGCGGCAAGGGCGTGATGGGCGCGGGGTTGAAGCAGGATGACATCGTGGCGCACTTCTTCGTGTGCTCGACCCACGACTGGATCCTCTTCTTCACCAACAAGGGCCGGGTGTATCGGGCGAAGGCCTACGAGCTGCCCGAAGCGAACCGCAATGCCCGTGGCCAGCACGTGGCGAACCTGCTGGCGTTCCAACCGGACGAGCAGATCGCCCAGGTCATGCAGATCAAGGACTACACCGCGTCGCCGTACCTGGTGCTGGCCACCAAGGCGGGTCTGGTGAAGAAGTCGAAGCTGTCCGACTTCGACTCCAACCGCGCGGGGGGGCTCATCGGCATCAACCTGCGGGAGGACGACGAGCTGGTCGGCGCGGTGCTCTGCTCGAGCGCGGACGACCTGCTGCTGGTATCCGCGCAGGGGCAGTCGATCCGGTTCCGCGCCAACGACGATGCGCTCCGGCCGATGGGCCGGGCCACGTCCGGAGTGTTCGGGATGCGGTTCAACTCCGGCGACGAGCTGCTCTCCATCGGAGTGGTGCGTGCCGGCCGGTTCGTGCTGGTCGCAACCGGTGGCGGGTACGCCAAGCGCACTCCCATCGACGACTACCCGGTGCAGGGCCGGGGTGGCAAGGGTGTCCTCACCCTCCAGTTCGACCGCAGACGTGGCACGCTGGTCGGAGCACTCATCGTGGAGCTGGACGACGAGCTGTACGCTATCACCTCCTCGGGTGGGGTCATCCGGACCACCGCCAAGGAGGTGCGCAAGGCCGGTCGGCAGACCAAGGGAGTCCGCTTGATGAACCTCGGGGAGGGCACGACCTTGGTGGCCGTCGCCCGCAACGCCGAGGAGGCGGGTGATCCGGACGCCGGCGGCGTCCAGACCGTGAAGGGTGACCACGCGTGAGCGAGCGAAGCGAGCGAACCTTTGACTCGAGCAGCGAGCGAACCACGGGCTCGAGCAGCGAGCACAGCGCCGACTCGAGTGGCGAGCGGAGCGAGCACGACGCGGTGAGCGGCAGCGGGCAACACCGGCCGCCCTCGCCGCCCGAGTCCGAGGCCGAGCGCACGACAGTGATCACCAATCCGGTTGGCGAGCCCGTCCACGGCAGGCGCGCCGGTCTGGACGGTGCGGACGAGCAGGCACCCCCGAACGGGTTGTTCACCCCCGGGTTGCCGGCAGGTGCGCCACCGTGGCAGCGGGAAGGCGCAGTGGAACCCTCCTCGTCCACGGAGCAGGCGGCTTCGCAGTCGACCGACGCGGGGACGCCGTGGTTCAGCACGGACGGCCGGGAGGCCGGAGGCACGGACGACGCCACAGTGGGTGCCGCGATCGCGGAGGAGCCCACCGAGCGCACCTATGCGTTCTCCGAGGGCCCTCCACCGGACATGGCCGATGCGCCGACCAGTTACGTGGAGCGGGTCACCGAGTCCACCGACGACGACACGGAGCACTTCAGGTCCCGGCTCCGCTCCACAGAAGAATCGGCGTTCCAACCCCCTCCTGAAGCCCCGCGCCCCGCAGCCAGCGCCCGGGTGCGCTCCAACCGGGCCCCGCGGCGGGCGAGCCTGCAGATCAAGCGGTTCGACCCCTGGTCGGTACTCAAGCTGTCGCTGGTGCTGTCCGTCGCGGGATTCCTGGCGTGGCTGGTGGCGGTCGGGGTGCTCTACGGGGTGCTCGAGGCCATGGGTGTCTGGGACCAGCTCAACGGCACCTACTCGGACCTGACCTCCATCACCGACCCGCAGGCCGGAGATGAGCTGATCAGCGGCGGAAAGGTGTTCGCCTTTGCCACGGTGGTGGGGGCGATCAACATCGTGTTGCTCACCGCGCTGGCCACGGTGGGCGCGTTCATCTACAACGTGTCCTCGGACCTGGCCGGCGGCGTCGAGCTGACACTGTCCGAACGGGACTGATGATCCGGTTCGGGCAGGTTTGGGACGCGGTACGGCTGTGCGGTAACCTCGCTGGGCCGCTAGAGGGGCCTATAGCTCAGTCGGTTAGAGCGCATCCCTGATAAGGATGAGGCCGGTGGTTCAAGTCCACCTAGGCCCACTCCCCCTGAGCTGCCACGATCTCGTGCGCAGCCCGCCGTTCTGCAGGAGGTCACCCACGTGAAGAAGATCATTCCGCTGCTACTTGCGGGCCTCGCGGCACTGGCCGTCGTGCGTCGTCAGCGCTCCGCCAAGGCCGAGGCCGACCTCTGGCGCGAGGCCACCACACCCACCGTCTGACGCTGCTCCGGGTGTCCGCTCGCCCGGACCCGGGGACGTAGCTCAATTGGCAGAGCACCGCCTTTGCAAGGCGGGGGTTAGGGGTTCGATTCCCCTCGTCTCCACTCCTCTGACCAGCGGAGACACGGAAGGTCGAGATCACTGGTGTTCGGCCGCCCCCTCGTGGGGCACATCGAGGGCACACACAAAGGCGTCCATCCGGTCGGCCAGATCATCGAGCCGATCCGGGAACAGGTGGCCGTAGAGATCGAGCGTCATCGTCGCCGTCTTGTGGCCAAGCATCTGCTGAACGACCTTGACGTCCGCGCCGGAGGCGATGGCGAGAGACGCGGCGGTGTGGCGCAACTCCTGAGGGTGGAAGCCCACCGGGCCGACGC
>DASQWR010000225.1:0-16449 GCA_035640155.1 Pseudonocardiaceae bacterium | reverse complement strand
CTCGAGCTTCCGGGTGGGGGGAAGACCTTCGCCGGGCAGTCCGACGAGTCCTTCTTCCTCGACCTGCGGGTGTTCGACCTGCTCTACGGCGGCAACCTGACCGAGATCGGCCAGGACACACTAACTGGCTTCAACTCCAACACCCTGGCCATCCAGGTGCCCAAGTCGGCACTCGCGCTGAACGGCAATCCCGAGGCCAACCCGGTGATCGGGATATGGAGCGACACCGAGAAGCAGTCGATGCAGCTCAGCCCCGGTGAGGAGACGCCGGTCGGGGATCACGTGCAGGTGTCCCGGCTGGGCAGCCCGCTGATCAACGAGGTCGTCGTCCCTGCTCCGATGAAGGACGCCTTCAACGCATCCCAGCCGGTGGAGGACGCCGGCAACCAGGCACTGCTCGACCGGGTCCTCGACCCCGAGGTGCCCAAGCTCATCCAGCAGATCTACGGCATCCCGGCGCCGGCCGCGCCACGGGAGGATCTGGTGGAGGTCTTCCTCACCGGTATCACTGACAAGACTGGTGATCAGATCAACATGGGGCCGCTGAACTCCCAGTTGGACAACGCCGAGGTCAACCCCGACCAGTTCCAGCCCTCGGAGCAGCTCCGGCTCAACATGTCCACCCCGGTGACGGCGAATCCGAACCGGCTCGGTCTGCTGGCCGGTGACCAGCAGGGCTACCCGAACGGGCGGCGTCTGACCGACGACATCGTCGACATTGAGGAACAGGTGATCGAGGGTGCCGCGCGGGGCGATGTGGTTGCCGTGGCGCTGATCGCCGGTGACCTCGTCAACGCCAACGACAAGCCGTTCCTCGACACCTTCCCGTACGTCCCGACGGCGAACAACACGTCCGTCAACCAGACCAGCGGTGGGGGTGTACTGCCTGAGGGCCTGCCGTCGGGACCGTTGCCCATCCCGATGGGCACCGGATTGGCGGGCCTGGCGGTGACCGGCCTGGGCGCCTGGATGCTGCGGCGCAGCCGGAGCACCGACTGACCGCTAACCATAACCGGGGTGCGGCCGGGCACCGGTCCGGCCGCACCCCGGTGGTCGCGGCTCATCCGTTCCTGCCAGGAGGTCCCTGCGTGTCCCCCCCGCACAACGACACCGCACGGTCCCGGCCCCGGCGGTGGCTCCCACTCGCACTGCTCAGCGCCGGTCTCGTTCTGCTCGGTGTGTCCTTCGCCGGCATCAGCGGGCTCGGCGGCGCGCCGAGCCCGCTGGCCGCGTCGTTGGCCGGACCCAAGCTCGACCCGCTGTCCCGCTCGATCGAAGCCGCCCAACAGGAGCTGCGCAACGATCCCGACGACGCGCTGAGCTGGGCGCAGCTGGGTTCGGCGTACGTGGAGCAGGCGCGCGCGACCGCCGACCCGTTTTACTACGAGCAGGCACAGGGCGCGCTGCAGCGCTCGATGCGGCTGCAACCGGAGGACAACGGCCAGGCGATGATCGGGCTCGGCGCGCTGGCCAACGCCCGGCACGACTTCGCCGAAGCCCGGGACTGGGCGCTGGCCGCGCGCGAGCTGCAGCCGGCCACCGGGGAGGTCTACGGGGTGCTGGCCGACGCCCTGACCCAGCTCGGCGAGCCCGAGGCGGCGACCGCGGCGGTTCAGCGCATGCTGGACACCAAGCCCGGTGTCGCCGCGTTCACCCGCGCCTCCTACGACCTGGAGCTGCACGGCAGGGTCGACGACGCGCGCCTGGTGTTGCAGCGGGCGCTGCGCGACGCGTACTCACCGGCCACCATCGCGTTCTGCCGCTACTACCTCGGTGAGCTCGCGTTCAACTCCGGTGACCTCGACGAGGCCTCGGCCCAGTACGAGGCGGGCCTCGGCGTCAGCCGTAACAATCCCATGCTGCAGCAGGGCAGGGCGAAGGTGGCTGCGGCCCGCGGGGACCTGCCGGAGGCGCTGGCCGGTTACCAGACCGTCACCAACCGGGTGCCGTTGCCGCAGTACGTGCAGGAGTACGGGGAGCTCCTGCTCGTGGCCGGACGCCCAGAGCAGGCCACCGCGCAGTTCACCCTGTTCACCGAGCAGCAGCGGCTCTACGAGGCCGCCGGTTCCACCGACGATCTCGCGGTGGCGCTCTTTGCCGCCGACCACGACGATCCGGCCGAAGCGCTGCGCCGTGCGCAGGCCGAATGGGAGCGTAGGCCTGCCGTGTTCGTCGCCGACGCGATGGCCTGGGCGCTGCACCGCAACGGCCGCGACGCCGAGGCGCTGACCTTCGCCGACCGGGCGGCGGCGCTGGGCTGGCGCAACGCCACCTTCGCCTACCACCGCGGGATGGTCCTGGCCGCGCTGGGTGAGCGTTCCGCGGCGCAGCGCCAGCTCACCGAGGCACTGGAGATCAACCCGTACTTCTCGCCGCTGCACGCGCCCCGCGCCCGCGAGGCGCTGGCCGAGTTGCGGAGCCCCGGATGAGGCGTGCGCTGCGCCGATCGGCCCGGCTGGCCGTGCCGGCCGGGGTGATCGCGGCACTGGCCCTGGTGAGCCCGGGCACCGCGTCGGCCCACCCGCTGGGCAACTTCACGGTCAACCACTACAGCGGGTTGACGATCCACCCCGACCGGGTGGACGCGCTCGTCGTGGTGGACAGCGCGGAGATCCCCACCCTGCAGCAACGTCCGCAGCTCGACACCGACGGCGACGCCACGGTGTCCGGCGCCGAGCAACGGGCCTACGCCGCAGCGCAGTGCGACCGGCTCTCCACCACGGTGCGCACCGCGGTGGACGACGAGGCGCTGCGCTTCGCGGTGCGCTCCGCACAGGTGAGCAACCCAGCAGGCGAAGCGGGCCTGCCCACCACCCGGCTGACTTGCCGGCTCAGTGCACCGGCGGCACTCGGCGAACCGGCCACGCTGAGCTTCCACAACGAGTTCCGGGGCGATCGGATCGGCTGGCGGGAGATCACCGCAGTGGGCCAGGGCGTCGGCCTGCCCGAGTCGCCGGTGCCGGAGCGCAGCGTCAGCGACGAGTTGCGCAATTACCCGGACGACCTGCTCACCGAACCGCTCGACGTCCGGGACGTGACGTTGCGCACCGTCCCCGGCAGGGCGAGCTCCACCAGCCCGGGTGGCCTGGCCGGTGCCCCGCAGGCAAGCGGTGTCGAGCGGTTGCTGGGCTGGGGCAGCGACCGGTTCACCGTGCTCGTCGGCGCGCAACTGACACCCCTGGTGGGCATGCTGGCCCTGCTGCTCTCGCTGGTGCTCGGTGCTTCACACGCCGCGCTGCCCGGGCATGGCAAGACCCTGATCGCCGCCTATCTCGCCGGCCGGCGCGGCACCACCCGGGATGCGCTGCTGGTGGGCAGCACCATGACCGTGACCCATACCGCTGGCGTCCTGGTCATCGGACTGCTGCTCAGCGCGTTCGCCGTCTTGGCCGGTGAGCAGCTGCTCAGCTGGCTGGGTGTGATGAGCGGGCTGCTCGTGGCCGTGATCGGCGCCGGACTGCTCCGCACCGCAATCCGGGCTCAGCGGGCGGCCACCCCCGACCTCACCCCGACACCAACTCCCACACTGATCAGCACAGCCGTCGCCCACGGACACGGACACGGACACGGACACGGACACGGACATACTGGCGCCGGAAGCAGCCGGATCGGGCGGCCCGCCCTGCTCGGCATGGGCGTGGCCGCGGGCCTGGTACCCAGCCCGTCCGCGCTACTCGTCCTCTTCGCCGCGATCGGCCTGGGCCGTACCTGGTTCGGTGTCCTGCTGGTGCTCGGCTACGGGCTCGGAATGGCCGCAACACTCACCGCCGTGGGCCTGCTCCTGGTAACCCTCCGGGACCGGGCCGAGCACCGGCTGGCCCGGGCGCGGGACAACCGATGGCTCACCCGGCTGACCGCGGCCACGCCGACACTCACCGCCGCGCTCGTGCTCATCGTCGGGCTCGGACTCATCGCCCGCAGCGTCACCGGCACCCTGTAGGAGACCCCCGTGCACAGCCCCCGCCGACTGCTGCCCACCCCCACCCTGGCCATCGCCCTGGTCACCATCGCCGTGCTCGGCACCGCCGGGTGCGCCAACGACCCCGGCCCGGTCTTCGACAACCAGGGCGGCAGGCAGATCAGTTGCCTGCAGCACCAGCCCGAGCCACCCGGCTCCCGCTACACCGACCCGCAGCGCAGCAAACCAGGCGAGATACTCGCCGTGCTGCGTTACTACACCGCCCACGGCAGCAAGCCCTACTGCGACGGGGCTCCTCCCTCCAAGGCCGACCGTGCCTGGGCCGAACTGTATATCCAGCAGGGCGCCGACCCCACGAACGTCGCACCCCTGATGCGAGCCGGATAAGCGGCGGTTGCGCCGGTTAGGTCAGGCGTCGGCACCTAGCTGCCATGTGACTCGCAGGACGTCGGAACCGCCAGAGCTTCGATGAGGCCGCCCTTCACGACAATCGCTGAAGGGACCGACACGTTCGTACACGCTGGCCTCAATGTCGATGACACAACTCAGGCCACCGTTGATGCTTTCGTGCAGCAACAGACAGTCAGGCACCTGCCGTAGCGACCACCCCTGAAGGCTTATTCACAAAGCAGGCTCAAATGGTCAAGCCGACATCCTGATATCGTACCAGTAATTTCGAGCGATGGATAGGGTGGAGATGAGTCGGAGATGCGCGCCTCGCACGAGACCATCGATGAGTGTCTGTACCTGCAGGCGCGGGGTGGGCTGCGGACCGAGCTCAAGATCGCCCTGCGGCAGGGCCGGGCACGGCGTGTAGCCCGGTCCCGGGTGAGCTCTACCAGGGGAAAGATCAAGGACATGGTGAACATCAGCGCGCGCCCGGTCGAGGCAGAGGATCGTTCGGTGCCCGGTTTGTAGCTATCACCTGGGTCAGCTGTGGCATGTGGGGCTGGAGTGACTGTCTACTTTAAAATTTCAAGAGGAGCGAAATGCGGATTGAACCTACTCTCGATCAGATCGAGAAGTACACCGATCAGGGCTTTTTGCTCATCCCTAACCTCATGCATGAAGAAGTCGCGGAGATCAGGGAAAACATTGAGCTTTCAGCCACGGATGCCACCCCGGGACGGATGCTCGAGAAAGATGGTGACACGCTGGCGGGCCTGCGCGGAACGCATCTTACCAACGAGTTCTTCGCGCGGCTTGTCCGGCACCCGAAAATACTCATCCCCACCCGGCGACTGTTGGACTCGAATGTCTATGTCTATCAGTTCAAGGTCAACATGAAGCGAGCATTCAAAGGAGATATGTGGCGATGGCACCAGGACTTCAGCTACTGGCACCACGAGGACGGTATGCCCGCTCCCCAGGCTTTGACCGCCGTCATATTCATTGATCGGGCGGACGAAACCAACGGGCCACTTCTGCTGATACCAGGTTCGCACCGCTCGGGCTTGATACCGGTCGAGCGGTCCGGACCGGCCGCATCCGATACGCAGCGTTGGACCTCGAACTTCACTGCGGGTGTGAATTACACTGTACCCAATCACGTCGTTTTTGAATTGGCACACAAGCATGGAATAACCGCCGCGATGGGGGAACCGGGGACGGTTTTGTTCTTCGCCCCCAATGTCGTCCACGGCTCCCCTCAAAACATGTCACCGTTCGACCGCACGATGTTGTTCATGACATACAACAGTGTCGACAACCGCCTCCGCGAGGTGAAGAATCCGAGACCGAATTTTCTCGTGACACGGAGCGGTGATCCCATTTCTCCCCTTGGCCACGAGCTGCTCTAAGTCCTGCCCACGCCCCCACTCCACAAGTAGACAACACCTCACGTGGGGGCAATCGAACCTAAGAAGGCACGATATGGCGCTGGTCTGCGAAATCAAAAATCACGCATGATGGTGCGGTTGCACTGTCGACAATGGTAGATGGTTAAGTTACAAGAGAAGCTGGGCAACGCACCGATACTCAGCACTGGATGCGATCCTTCATGCGACAGTGCACGAGGGCCTGCTTGTTCGGCAGCAGCCAGGCAGCACAACCCCCGCCAGTCGCCATCACGACCGCGCACGCGCCGACACCTTCCCGCCGGTCAGGCGACAGACGATGACACCGCCCATCAAGGCGTAACCCACCATGTCCTCATTGACACCGTAGAGGTCAGAGGGTCCCTCGGTCGTTGGTCATCCACGCCGGGCCCGTCGGCGACCAGGACGTCTACGGCGTCGCTGCGCCGTGGCACGACCGCCATCCTTGCCCTCGTCACCGTGCCGAACAGGCATGATCAATATGGCGTTGAGCTCGCCGCTTACGACGCGACACCGGGCTGCACGGGTGACCACCGACCATGATCGAGGGGCGACTCACCGGCTCTGATCAGCACCGGAGCCGATGACGGCACATGACGACACCACTGCCGCTCGATCAGCGGGTTGGAGTGCGATGACTGTCTGAGGAGCCGCAAACCGACAAGATCAACCCGCCGTTTTGCCCACCGTTTATGACCGCTCGCAGCACATCGCGGTCGAACACCATGGAGGCCGTAATGGGCGCTGACCAGCCACAACACACCATCACCGCCTACCGTGGACCGCCAGAACGTAACAAGTCTCACACCCGTCCAGTGTGCGTTCGAGTCGCACCGGGGGCACCGATCTCTGCTGATCGACGAGGTGCCCTCAGCCGGCTGGGTCGGCACTGACGATCACGCTGAACCGCGCTCCCCAAGGGTCGGCCAGCTCGCTCCACCTGCCGTACGGCGAGTCGTGCGGCTCGTCCAGCACGGAGCCCCCCAGCTTGCCGGCCCTGACGGCCGTCGCGTCCGCGTTGGTGACCGCGAAGTAGACCTTCCAGTGCGCCGGTCCGTCGGCCCGGAACTGGCCGCCGACGATCCGCCCGTCGACCTTCATCACGGTGTAGTCGAACTCCTGGCCGTCCCCGATCTGCTCGTAGCCGTAGCTGAACACCGTGCCGTAGAACTCGTTGGCCTTGGCGCGGTCCGGGGTGTACAGCTCATTCCAGGTGAACGCGCCCGGCTCGTTGACCAGCTGCGCACCGGTGTGCTCCCCGGCCTGCCAAGCGCCGAAGACGGCGCCGGCCGGGTCGACGGCGACCAGCATCCACCCCTGGGTGCCGACGTCCATCGGCTCCACCAGGATGCTCGCGCCGGCCGCGGGCCACCCGGGCCGTGGCGTCCGCGTCATCAGTGGCCAGGTACGCTACCGGACCCCAGCCGGACCGCAGGCGCCGGCCAGCGAGGTGGGGGCGGCGCTGGCCCTGAGTGGCGCGGCCTCGCCGCTGGCCTCGGTTCCGGCGGAGCCAGCTTGTGCTGTCGGAGTAGGTGTGGTCTGGGCCGGTGTCGAAGTGGGCGCCGTGCTCGGGTTCAGTGCGCTGCGCACGACGCGGCGCATGTACCAGAAGTCCGGACGCGCCGTCGAGAACCTGCCGTCGGGCTCGCCCGGGTCGGGCAGGCTCGGGTCGAAGGAGACGCTCTCCAACGGCCGTTCTCTGGCCTTGCGGGCCAGCGCCACCAGCGCGGGCAGGACGCTCCGCGGGATGTTGGTGGACAGGCTGTCGGTGGTCGCCGCGGCTACTGCCTGGAAGTTCTGCAGCACGTCGATGGGGCTCTTCTGGTCGACCAGGTACTGGATCAGGCAGCGCTGGCGGCCCATTCGGTCGTAGTCCGAAATGTTCGTGCGGGACCGGGCGAACCACAGCGCCTGCTCCCCTTCGAGGTGCTGGCGCCCCGGCGGGATGTACCCGAACGGCTTCACGGATCCGCCGAACGGGCCGATGCCGCCCATCGGGATTGGGGTCGGACCCACGTCGACGTTGAGCCCGCCGAGGGCGTCGATGATCGTGGCGAAGCCCTGCATGTCGACCTGGATGTAGTAGTCGATGGTCAGCCCCAGCATCTGGGTGACCGAGGAGCTGAGCAGGTTGAGCCCCCGGTTCGGGCTGGGACCGGCCGGTGCGAGCCAGGGATAGTCGTTGCCATAGGCGTACACCGCGTTGAGCAGGTAGTCGCCCGACGTTGGATCACTGGAGTCGTGGAACCCACTGGGGAACCGCCGTGCCATCGGTGAGCTCGGCGGGAACTGCGCGAACTCGATGTTGCGGGGCAGGCTGAACAGGGTGGTCCGGCCCGTGCGGGTGTCGATGCTGGCCACCACCAGGGTGTCGGTGCGGATGCCGTCCCGGTCCCGACCGGCGTCGCTGCCGATGAGGAAGATGTTGATCCGGGGCTTGCCGATCACTAGGGCGTCGCTCGCACCGCTCGTGGCGGCGTCGCTCGCACCGCCAGTGCGGGGAAACAGCGTCTCCAGCAGGTTCCGCTGGGTGTTGGCGAGGTAGGCCCCAAAGCCGAACGGGGCGAGCACGGCCAGGCAGAGCAGCAGCGCGACGCCGGCCCCGCCCACCCGAGGGCCGGTGCGGAGCCGGCGCGGCCTGGCCAACACGTAGGTGCGCAGCACGACCGCCACCCAGGCCAGCCCGAGCAGCGCGCAGCCGACGATCGCGATGCGGAGCACTTGGGTGGACAGCCCGTACTCCAGCAGCGCCGAGCGCGGCACCCTCAGGACGAGTACGGCGGCAGCACCGAGCAGCCCCACGAAGCCGCAGAGGATGAGCCAGCCCACCCGTCGTCGCAGCAGCAGGTGGCCGGAGCCGGGCAGCACGGCGGCGGCGGCGGTGATCAGCAGCGCCCGCCCGAGGCCCCGCGCCCGGCCGAGGTTCCGCGGTGACCGGTGCCGAGGGACCGGGAGCGGGAGCGGGGCGGTCTCGGCGTCGACGATCCGGGGGCTGACGGGCGGCGCGGCTCTTCGACCCACCGGAAGCGACTCCCCTTCTCCTGTCGGGCTCTTCTGCTGTGGGAACCTGAACCGCGGTCTTTCGCTCACCTTTCTGGGGCGCACGACCCGCGCGCGGCGTTCCCTTCTACCTCAAGCCGGAGCAGCAGTCAAAGCGTGGATGACGGCTCCGAGTGCCTACCGCGTGAGCAGCGCCGGACGGTCAGGGTGGTCCACCCGCAGCACCACCTCGGCCACCGCCTCGGGATCGACCTCCTGGGCGTAGCGACGGTACGCCTGCAGTGTCCAGGCCTGCTCGGGAGGAGTCGCCCGCTCCAGCGCCCGCGCGGACAGGTGCAGGTGCATCGTCAACTCCGCGGGCAGCCCGAGACCCAGCAGCAGGGTGCCTTCCAACAGCAGCACCATCCCGTCCGGCGGTGTCACGTACTCGGCTCGTGCGGAGCGGTCCACGATCGCGTCCCACCAGCGCGGCAGTACCCGCCCCGATCCGCCCGGCCCCAGCGGGACAAGCAGCTCCCGTCGCAGTGCTGCGAGGTCCAGCCGGTCCGAGTAGTAGGCGTTCGGGTCCGTCCGGCCGCGCTCCAGGCGCAGCGACGCCGGCCGCAGGAAATCCTCGGCCGACGCCCGCAGCACCGGTCGTCCACGCACCTGCAGCGGCCCCACCAGCGCCTGCGCCCAGCCGGCCGGGTCCGAGGGGGGCGCCCCGTCGATGAGCACCCGTGTCGCGGGTCCCGCCGGCGGGAGTGCCGCGACCCGCTCGGCGAGCTCCGCCACCAGGGCGTCGGGCGTCAGGGGGCGGGCACGCATTGCGCTGTCCTGGCGATCCGGTGAGCGGCTCTCAGCGAACCCGGACCAGACCCTCCTGGACGACGGTCGCGACGAGGCTGCCCGCGCGGGTGAAGAACCGACCGGCCGCGAGCCCCCGACCGCCGGATGCCGAGGGCGATGCGCAGTCGTACAGCACCCACTCGTCGGCCCGGAAGGGGCGGTGGAACCAGACCGCGTGATCCAGGCTCGCCGCCATCACAGCCTGGTCGAACACCCGGCCGTGGCCCGCTGCCACCGTGCCCAGCAGGGTGAGGTCGGACGCGTAGGCGAGGACACACACGTGCACCAGCTCGTCGTCGGGAAGCGACCCGTCGATGCGCATCCACAGCTGGCTGCGCTCCCCGGGCCGCACGGTGGTGCCATCAGGCGCCCACACCGGCGGCGTCACGAAGCGCATGTCGAACGGCCGGGGCATCCGGACGAAGGGGGTGGCGCCGTCACCTGCCCGGCCCGACCACGTCGCCAGGTCGTCGAGCTGCTCGGGTGCCGGAACCGCGGGCATCTCGTCGGCGTGCTCGAGGCCCTGCTCGTCGACGTGGAACGAGGCAGCCAGCGAGAAGATCGCCTTGCCGTGCTGGATCGCCACCACCCGGCGGGTGGTGAAGGAACGCCCGTCGCGGATGCGGTCCACGTCGTACACGATCGGCACCCGCGGGTCGCCGGGGCGGATGAAGTAGGAGTGCAACGAGTGCACCCGCCGCTCGGCGGGCACGGTTCGCCCAGCCGCGACCAGGGCCTGACCCGCCACCTGCCCGCCGAACACCCGCACCGGGGACTCTGGCGGGCTCACCCCGCGGAAGATGTCCTGCTCGATCCGCTCGAGGTCGAGGAGCGCGACCAGCCGATCGACGACCGGCTGCCCGCGAGGCACGCCGTCGGCCGCGAGCGGCACGCCGCCCGAGGCCTGGAAGACCCCCGAGTCCTGACCGGTCCCCCAATCTTGGAAGGCAGCAGTGCGGGCTGCCTCGGTCACGGTGTCCTCACGCAGTCGTTCTCACGCATGATCGTCTTCACCCAGCCGGTGCACCCGGATGAGGTTGGTGGAGCCCACGGTGGCCGGGGGCGATCCGGCGACGATCACCACCACGTCGCCTGGTGAGTAGCGTCCGATGGAGAGCATGGCGTGGTCCACTTGCCGCACCATCGCGTCGGTGGAGTCCACGGGCGGCACCAGGAACGTCTCGGTGCCCCAGGTCAGCGCGAGTTGGCTGCGCACCGCAGGCTCGGGGGTGAACGCGAGCAGTGGCAGCCGGGTGTGCAGCCGCGCCAGCCGGCGCACGGTGTCCCCGCTCTGCGTGAAGGCCACCAGGGCCTTCGCGGACAGCCGCTCACCGACGTCGCGCGCGGCGTAGGAGATGACCCCGCGCTTGGTCCGGGGCACGTGGTTCAGCGGCGGCACCGACGGCGAGCCGGCCTCCACCGCGCGAACGATGCGGGCCATCGTCTCGACCGACTCGATCGGGTAGCGCCCGACGCTGGTCTCGCCCGAGAGCATCACCGCGTCGGTGCCGTCCAGCACCGCATTGGCGACGTCGGAGGCCTCCGCGCGGGTCGGCCGCGGACAGCCGATCATCGAGTCGAGCATCTGGGTGGCGACGATGATCGGCTTGGCGTTCTCCCTGGCGATCTGGATGGCCCGCTTCTGCACCAGCGGCACGTGCTCCAGCGGGAGCTCCACGCCGAGGTCACCCCGGGCCACCATGACCCCGTCGAAGGCGAGCACAATCGCCTCCAGGTTGTCCACCGCCTCGGGCTTCTCCAGCTTTGCGATCACCGGGAGCCGCCCGCCCGGCACCCGGTCCATCACCTGGTGGACGAGCTCGATGTCGGCGGGCGAGCGGACGAAGGAGAGCGCCACCGCGTCGACCCGCAACCCCAGCGCGAACTCCAGGTCCGCCGTGTCCTTGCCCGACAGGGCGGGCACCGAGACCGCCATCCCGGGCAGGGAGAGCCCCTTGTTGTCGCTGACCGGGCCACCCTCGGTGACCTCGCAGACCACGTCGGGGCCCTCGACCTTGATCACCTCCAGGCCGACCTTGCCGTCGTCCACGAGCAGGCGGTCACCCTTGCGGGCGTCATCGGCGAGCCCCGGATAGGTGGTGGACACCCGGTCGTGGGTACCGGCGACGTCCTCGACGGTGATCCGGACGGTGTCACCGGCGTGCCATTCCACCGGACCGGCCGCGAACCGGCCGAGCCGGATTTTGGGCCCCTGCAGGTCCGCAAGGATCCCGACCGCGCGGCCGGTCTCGTCGGCTGCCTGCCGAACCATGGTGTAGACCCGCTCGTGGTCGGAGTGGGCGCCGTGGCTGAAGTTCAGCCGGGCGACGTCCATCCCCGCTCCGACCAGCTCGCGGATCTTCTCGGGTGCGGAGGTCGCCGGCCCGAGCGTACAGACGATCTTGGCGCGTCGACTCACGGGAAAGAGCCTAACGGGGCTCCGCCCCAGCCCGCCGAGCCGTGTGGTGGTTGGCCCGTCGTTGGGCGGCCTCGGTCGGCAGGGTTGAGACCGGAGTGCCGATCCGATGCATCCTGCGCTGCACCGTGGCTCACGGTGATCAAGGTCAGCCGGGTGCGCCTCGCGTTGTAATACTCCATGGGCATGCGGGGACACGGGAACTGTCGGGGAGCGCGGGCCTTGCTCAGCCGGAGGACCGGGTGGGGCTCGATGGCGCCTCTGCAGGCGCGGGACCACCGAGCAGCGCCGGGTCCTCCCGCCCGCGGCGCGCAAGCCAGAGGTAGATCACCGCGCCGAGGAACACCATCACCGAGGTGATGACGTTGATCCGCAGCCCGAACACCATGGTCGCCGGGTCGGTACGCATCAGTTCGATCCAGAACCGGCCTGCGGAGTACCCGGCGACGTACAGGGCGAATGCCCGCCCGTGCCCGAGCCGGAACCGGCGGTCAGCCCACACCACGAGCAGTGCGACGCCGAGGTTCCACAGCAGCTCGTAGAGGAACGTGGGGTGCACGACCTCCAGCACCGGCCCCTGCGCGATCCCGCCCAGCGGGTCCAGGACACCGGTGTCCGGATCCACCCGTTGAGAGATCTCCAGTCCCCAGGGCAGGCTCGTCGGCCCGCCGTAGAGCTCCTGGTTGAACCAGTTTCCGAGCCTCCCGATCGCCTGCGCGGTGACGATGCCCGGTGCCGCCGCGTCGGCCAGCGCGGGCAGCGGGATTCCCCGACGCCGGCAGGCGATCCAGGCGCCGACCCCACCAAGCGCGATCGCGCCCCAGATCCCGAGACCGCCCTCCCAGATCTTCAGCGCGGCCACCGGGTCGCCGTCCGGCCCGAAGTACTTCGGCCAGTCCGTCGCGACGTGGTAGAGCCGCCCGCCGACCAGGCCGAACGGGATGGCGAACACCGCAACGTCGGTGACGGTGCCGGCCGCACCGCCGCGGGCCTTCCAGCGTCGCTCGCCCCAGGCGATCGCGACCACGATCCCGGCGATGATGCACAGCGCGTACGCCCGGATCGGCACCGGGCCGAACTCCCAGACACCGCGGTCCGGGCTGGGGATCGCGGCGAGGAACATGCTCACCCGCACACCCTAGCCGCCGGGCCCAAGGCCGGACGCGCGGCGTCAGCCCTGAGCCGGCTCCGTCAGGTCGAGCGTGACGGGGAAGGGAGCGACAAGCCGGAAGGACGGGCAGCCCTCGGCCCGGGACTCCTCCCAGTACTCGCCCTGCTCCAGCCGGTAAGCAACCGCGGTAGGCGGACCTGTGGTGGAGTCGACTTGGCACGCGAGGTCGGATCGAAGCCCCCATGCGGCACGCGGGCGCCGACAGTTCCGGGCTCCTCGCCAGCCGGCGGATCAGACCCGTTGCGGTGCGGGGTGGCGGACGCCGCCCGCGAGGTCGCCCGTCAACGTCCGGACCGCGTCAGTACTCTCCGACGCGCAGGTGACGAACGCCGAGCCGACGATGACGGCATCGGCGAACGCGGCCACCTCGGCGGCCTGGGCCCCGTTACGCACGCCGAGCCCCACCCCCACCGGGAGGTCGGGCGCATGGACCCGAGCCCGGTGTACCAGCGTCGACGCGGCGCTGCTCACCGCGTCGCGGGCACCGGTGACGCCCATCGTCGACGCCGCGTAGAGGAACCCCCGAGTGGCGGCGGCGGTGCTCGCGAGACGCTGCTCCGTGGACGACGGCGCCACCAGGAAGATGCGGTCCAGGTCGTGGGCGGTGGCGGCGGCGAGCCAGTCCTCGGCCTCGTCGGGCAGCAGGTCCGGGGTGATCATGCCGAGCCCGCCGGCTGCCGCGAGGTCACGAGCGAAGGCACCCACCCCGTAACGGTGCACCGGGTTCCAGTAGGTCATCACCACCGCGCGGCCGCCGGCGCCCGCGACGGACTCGACGACCGAGAAGACGTCGCGCAACCGCACCCCGGCCCGCAACGCGGTCTCCGCGGCCGCCTGGATCGTCGGTCCGTCCATCACCGGGTCGGAGTAGGGCATGCCCACCTCGACGAGGTCACAGCCGGACTCGGTCATAGCCGCGATGAGCTCCTTCGAGCGCGCCACGGTGGGATAGCCGGCCGGCAGGTAGCCGATCAGGGCGGCGCGCTGCTCGGCCCGGCAGGCGCCGAACATCGGGGCGAGCCGGGAGATCATTCCCGGTCCCCCGGCGGAAGGTCGGGTAGCTCCGGGTCAGCGAGCACGTCGAACCAGCGCGCCGCGGTGTCGACGTCCTTGTCGCCGCGCCCGGAGAGGTTCACCAGCACCAGTGCGCCCTCGCCGAGTTCGCGGCCCAGCCCCAGTGCCCCGGCCACGGCGTGCGCGGACTCGATCGCGGGCAGGATGCCCTCGGTGCGGGACAGCAGCTGGAAGGCGTCCATCGCCTGCGCGTCGGTGATCGGCCGGTACTCGGCGCGGCCGGTGTCCTTGAGGAACGAGTGCTCCGGGCCGACGCCCGGGTAGTCCAGGCCGGCGGAGATGGAGTGCGTCTCGACTGTCTGGCCGTCCTCGTCCTGCAGCAGGTAGGACAGGGCGCCGTGCAGCATCCCGGGTGCCCCGGCGGACAGCGTCGCGGCGTGCCGCCCGGACCCGATGCCCTCCCCCGCGGCCTCGAACCCGACCAGCCGCACGGACACATCGTCGAGGAACGGGTGGAAGATGCCGATCGCATTCGAGCCGCCGCCCACGCAGGCGGCGATCGCATCGGGCAGCCGGCCGTATCGCTCGAGCACCTGGGCGCGGGCCTCCAGACCGATCACCCGGTGGAAGTCGCGCACCATCATCGGGAACGGGTGTGGCCCAGCGACGGTGCCGAGCAGGTAATGGGTGTGCTCGACGTTGGTCACCCAGTCCCGCAACGCCTCGTTGATCGCGTCCTTGAGGGTGCGCGAGCCGGTGCTCACCGGGATCACCTCGGCGCCGAGCAGCTTCATCCGCGCCACGTTGAGTGCCTGGCGCTGGGTGTCGACCTCGCCCATGTAGACCACGCAGTCCAGTCCGAGCAGCGCACACGCGGTCGCGGTGGCCACCCCGTGCTGCCCGGCCCCGGTCTCCGCGATCACCCGTGGCTTGCCCATCTGCTTCGTGAGCAGTGCCTGACCCAGCACGTTGTTGATCTTATGGGAGCCGGTGTGGTTGAGGTCCTCGCGCTTGAGCAGGATGCGAGCTCCACCGGCGTGCTCGGAGAGCCTGCTCGCCTCGGTGATCGGCGAGGGGCGGCCGGTGTAGTCCCGCAGCAACCCGTCGAGCCGGTCGGTGAACTCCGGATCGACACGCGCCTTCTCGTAGGCCGCGGTGAGCTCGTCGAGGGCGGCGATGAGCGCCTCGGGTACGAACCGCCCACCGAACTTGCCGAAGTGGCCCGGCGCCGCGGTGGCGGTGTGCACCGGGCTCACCGCGCCGGCTTGGGACAGGCCGGGTGCGAGCCCGCCGTGACGAGCTTGGTCAGCGCCGCGCGAGGATCCCTGCTGGTGACCAGCCCCTCGCCGACCAGCACCGCGTCAGCACCCGCTCCGGCGTAGGCCATAAGGTCCGCGGGGCCACGGACCCCGGACTCGGCCACCCGGAGCACCTCGCTGGGCAGCCCGGGGGCGATCCGGCCGAACACGGTGCGGTCGACGTCCAGGGTGTGCAGGTTGCGGGCGTTGACCCCGATCAGCTTCGCGCCGGCTTCCAGCGCGCGGTCGGCCTCCTCCGCGGTGTGCACCTCCATCAGCGCGGTCATCCCGAGGGAGTCGACCCGGTCGGCCAGCGCCTCGAGGGCGTGCTGCCCGAGTGCAGCGACGATGAGCAGCACCACGTCCGCGCCATGCGCCCGCGCCTCGTGCACCTGGTACGGGCTGACCACGAAGTCCTTGCGCAGCACCGGGACGTCCACCGCGGCGCGCACCGCGTCCAGGTCGGCGAGCGAGCCGCCGAAGCGACGCTGCTCGGTGAGTACGCTGATCATGCGGGCGCCGGCGGCGGCGAAGTCAGCGGCCAGTGCTGCCGGGTCGGGAATGTCGGCCAGCGGTCCGCGCGACGGGCTGGTGCGCTTGACCTCCGCGATCACTCCGATGCCCGGTCCGCGCAGCACCGCCAGCGCGTCGCGCGGTGGGTCCGCCTTCGTGGCCAGTCGCTTCATCTCGGCGAAACCGACAGCGGCTTCCCGGTCGGCAAGGTCGGCCCTGACCCCGTCGAGGATCCCGTCCAGGACGCTCAAGCCATTCCCCTTCCGCGCCGTTGCCCGGCCGGGTGCCGATGCTAGCTCCGGCCCGCACCGTCCTCGGTCACCGGGGGTCGGTGGGGTCCGCGCCGGCGTCCAGCGCGTCCCACCACCGGCGGTCGGGGTCCGCGGAACCGGCCGGGGCCACCCGGCGGGCGGCGGGCGCCCGGTAACGGCTCCCGAGTCCCGGCATCCGGCGCCCGGCCAGCGCGAGCGCCA
>DASQWR010000224.1:0-5613 GCA_035640155.1 Pseudonocardiaceae bacterium | reverse complement strand
CACCCGGCCCAGCCGCAGCACCGTGCTGGGCAGCGGCGCGACCCCGTCGTCGCCGAAGCGCGCGGTCCGGGCCCGGGTGAGCCGCACCGGCTCACCCTGCTCCCCCACCACGAGCACCGAGCTGCCGTCGCGTTCCAGCTCGGCGGACAGCGCGGGCACCAGTGCGACGGCTCCCGACGCGGAACCGGCGGGCGCGAGTGGCCCCCCGGCACCGACGAGCACCACCCCCACCGCCAGCCCGGCGATCCCGGCGATCCCGGCGGCGGGTGCCAGACGGTGGGACACCACACGGCGCAGCGCGCCCTGGGACGCAACGGCGTCCCGGGGACGGCAGGCGAGCAGGACGATCCACAGCAGTCCGCAGGTGGCCAGCAGCAGCGCGCCCCCAGTGAAACCCGGCCGGGGCGAGCCGCCGGCCAGCGGCATCACCGACACCCGCCCGAGCACCACAGCCGCGCCCAGACCCAGCAGCACCACCACCGCACCCGGCAGCATGGCCCGCGCCGGCCGGAGCACCGCCGCGACCACTGCCGCCAGCAGCAGACCCGCGCCGATCCAGGAGACCGCACCGAGCCCACCGGGATCCAGCGACAACACCCCGGTCCATCCCGGCCACTGCTCGGGCACCACCGCGCCCATACCGTGCACCAGCACCGCAGGACGCTGCACGACCACCGCCGGCCACGGCACGAGCAGGCCCACCGGCAGCAGGACCAGGGTGAAGAGTCCCGCCGCGCGGCGCAGCGTCGTCGACCGGGGAGCGGAGCTCGACAGGAACCCGACAAGCGCGACGGCGAGCAGGAGCAGGTGCAGAGCCGGAGCGAAGGCGCCGATCACGGCGAGCCCCAGTGCGGTCGCAGCCGCCGTGGACAGCCAGCCGCCGCGGGCGCCGGCGGCCCAACGCAGCACCGCAGCCACCCCGGCCAGCACCGGAGGCAGCAGCACGTGCACCACCACGACGTCGAGCCGACCCTGGACGACACCCGCGGTCGCGGCCGGCACCAGTGCGTAGGCCGCGGCGGCGAGGGCGCGGGCGGCGCGCGGGACGGGCAGGCTCCGGGTGGCGAGGTAGCCCGACAGCGCGGCCAGTGGCAGGGCGGCGAGCAGGAGCAGGCTCACCGCTGCGGCCGGTGAGCCGAGCGGCGCGCCGAGCAGCCCCACCAGGGCGAGCGTGGTCGGTGCCGGTGCCCCGGTGCCACCTCCCACGGCGTGCCAGCCGGCGAGGTAGGAAGCCCAGGTGTCACCCAGGCCCTCCAGCGGCAGCAGCCGGCCGCCGGCCAGGTCCAGCCCCAGCCGGTCCCGGTGCACCCCGAGCGCGACAGCGATCATTGCAACCACCAGCAGCACCGGGGGGGCGAGGACGATCTCCCGGAGCGCCCGGCGGAGGTCGACGTCGACCATCACCAGGCGGCCGGACCAGCCGGCCGTCACGGTGGCCGGGCTCCCTGGCTCGCCCCGCGGCAGGGGCGAGGGCCGGGTCCGCTCCGGGGGGGACGGGGCAGGGGTCTGCACCGGCACCGCGACGATGCGACTCAGCCGCCGCTGCCCGCCCGGGCCGATCGCGGGGGCAGCTGCCGGCTCGGGAGCCCTGATCACCTCGGACGGCAGCCGGCCGAGCGCGGCGTCAGCCTGCACCCGGCGACGGACCAGCCCGGCCAGTGCGGCCCGGGAGGCGTTGCGCAGCCGGGTCAGCCGGCCGGTGAGCAGGCCTCGCACGCTGCCGGCCTTGCGGACGGCGCTCGCGCGCCGGTGGCGGCGGGCGGCGCGCAGCCCGCCGCGTCCCGACACCAGGTATGCCAGCGCGGCGAGCTCACCGCGCACCCCGTCGATGCGCCGCACCAGCAGGAAGCCGAGAGCGCGGGCGAGGCACAGCGCCACCAGCCGCGGCAGGCCGACGGCGAACGCTCCCGCCGAGCAGTTGACCAGATAGGTGCGCAGGCCGTGCAAGCGGTCGACGGTGCGGCAAGGGATGCGGCGGGGACCGGGGACCGCGTCCAGAGCGCGGCGACCGGTGCCCAGCGCGGCGACGTGCCGCAGCCGGGCGGCGGGCACGCACAGCACCACGTGACCGGCCTGGTTGACCCGCCAGCCGAAGTCGAGGTCGTCGCGCAGCAACGGCAGCGCGGGATCGTAGCCCCCGAGCGCG
Source organism: Pseudonocardiaceae bacterium (assembly GCA_035640155.1). GTDB lineage: Bacteria > Actinomycetota > Actinomycetes > Mycobacteriales > Pseudonocardiaceae > JALYQB01. Next base: position 3,467 of record DASQWR010000224.1, on the reverse strand, counting down.
GACCACACGTCGCGGCGCACCAGCGCACCGGCCGAGGACACGGCGAGCACCTCGGAGTACCGGCCGAACTGCCCGAGGTCGAGCTCCACCGCGTCGATGCCGGTCTGCAGGTGACCGGAGGAGTCGGTGGACAGCCCCGCCTCGATCACCATCCGCGGGTCGGACCAGTCCACGCCCAGCGGGCCGAGCAGCGCTGCGGACGGGGAGACCTCGGCCACCGAGAGCAACGCGTCGAGGCAGGTGGGCCCGGGTGCGCCGTCGTCGTGCAGCAGCCATACCCAGCGTCCCGGATCGCCCCACCGTTGCTCGCCGTGCGCCACGGCGGCGGCAACTGCCGCACCGAAGCCGGTGCTCCGCGAGAGCGACAGCACGCCGTCCAGCAGGTCGGTCGCGCCGGCCAGGAGCTCTGCGGTCCGGTCGCTGGACCCGGTGTCGACGGCGATGAGGTGCTGCGGCCGGACGGTCAGCCCCCGCAGCGCGTCCAGCACCTCCGGGAGCCACTCCTCGCCGTCATGGCAGACCAGTACGCCGAGCACCGGCGCGGTGCCCGAGTCCTGGGGCCGGAACGTAGCGACCGTCGACGATGTACCCTGCACCGACCCTCCCAGTCCGACTCTGGTGATCAGCGACCACGGTACGTCCCCGGCGGAGCACCGGCCCGGTCACCTCGCCGGTGACCGCGGGACACCGTCAGACGGCCCGGCGCTTGAGCCGCCTGCGCTCCCGTTCGGACAGCCCGCCCCAGATCCCGAAGCGTTCGTCGTGCGCGAGGGCGTACTCCAGGCACTCGACCCGGACCTTGCAACCCGTGCAGATCCGCTTGGCCTCCCGCGTCGAGCCGCCCTTCTCGGGGAAGAACGCCTCGGGGTCCGTCTGGGCACACAGCGCCCGCTCCTGCCAGTCGTGCTCGTCCGGTTTACCGGGAGAATCCGGTTCTCCGGGAGAGCCACCGGCGGGCACGAGCCCGATCCCGTGCTCAGGAAGGTCCATCGGGGACGGGCTGTAGGCTCCCCGGTCGATCCCCTCGATGCACACCTCGTCCATGGCGCTCCGCCTCCTCGCCACGCTGGACTCCCCGCCCGGCGGATCCGCCCGGCCAGTGGTACCAGCGAATGACACCGCTGTGATTACACCCGTGTCATCGGCCCTGGCGCAACCCAAGAAGGCGGGAAAGTGCGGATCCGTTCGGGTATTCTGCGCGTCGCGCCCGGCGTGTCGCGTTGCGCTGTCCGTCCGTGGCCCCTGACCCCGCGAGACCGGACCCGGCCAGCTGATCACGGTCCGCCGCGCTGGTGATCGGCCTGTTCCGGCGGACGGACGCGGCAGTTGGCGTATGGCAACACCGCGCTCCGTATCGCCGTCGGTCGCAGCCGTGCCTTGACGGCTGCACCGCCCGCCCCGGCTAGCCACTCGGAGGTAGCTCGGTGAGCACCAGCAGGTCTGGACCGTGGCTTGGCGTCGCGATCGGCCAGGTATGGATCAGCCGTCCCGGCGGTGCAGGCTCGTAGGACGCGTACGTCAGCCGGTACCGGTCTGTCGGCGCTGGCTGGTTGGGCCGGTGGGTCCAGTTCCACTGTAGGAATGCCTGCAGCACCGGTCCGGCGATCTCATGGCGCGCATCGAGGTAGCGGCGGGCGTAGGCGGGGTCACTGAGGTGGTCTCGCACGGGCACCGCCGAGTGGAGCGCGAGCACACCGATCTCTCCCGGCCCGCGCACGGGCCGGCCGCCCGTGAGAGCAGGCAACTGCGCGGCCACCGTTTGGTACTGCTGGGTGGTCGCCCAGTTAGTCGAGAAGGGCGCGATCACCCACGGCACGGGCCCTGCGACGACGACGCTCGCGGCGCAAAGCGCGCCTGCCACAGTGAGCATGGGCACCCGGACGCGCATGCGAGCCACCGCGACGGTGACCGCGCATGCAGAGCAGGACACCAAGGGGGCGAAGTACCACACCTGCGGAAAGGCGCCGATCGCCACGAGCGCCAACCAGTGCGCCCACCCGGCCGTGGCGAAGGCGACGGTCACCTGCGCCCAAGGCTGCCGCCGCCGGACGACCGCCCATGCGGCGCACAGCAGCCCCGCGGCCACCGGGACCGCAGTGAGCGCCATGGCGGACGGCAGGGCGCGGCCGAGGATCACGGGCGCGGTCACTAGCGATCCCCACCGCTCGTAGTCTCCGGTCGTCGACGTCTTGATCCAGAGGGTGTTGGGCACGAACCCGCCGAGCACAACCCACGCGAAGAGGTGCCACGGCAGCGCAACGAGCCCGGCCATGCCCGCAACGAGCGCCCAGCGCCGCCCCGGCAGCAGCACGAGCACCAGGACCCCGGCCGGAACGGCGAGGTCCGGGCGGCAGAGCACGGCGAGCCCGCATAGCAGCCCTGCCACGACCGGTCGCCCGGCCATCGCGTAGCGGGTGATCCCGACGAGCAACGCGACGCCGAGCAGCGTCTCCAGGCCCACGGTCGAGGCGAGCAGCGGGGAGGTCGCAAGCAACGCGACAAGCACATACGGCATTACGCGGGACAGCCCGAGGTGGCGACGGATCGCGTCCGCCCACCAGCAACACACCGCTAGTGTTGCGACCAGTAGCAGCCCGGCGGACACGACCGGCCGCCCGGTAACGACGCTGCTGGCGGCGAGGAGCCACACGTTCAACGGTGACGTCGCGGTGTTCGCGCCCCGATCGGACAACAGTCCCCAGTGACCGAGCTCGGCGAGGTTCACCGCGTAGGCAAGCGAGATGTACGCGTCGTCGGTAAGGGCACGGTGAGTGCCGAGGAAGAGGGCAGCGCCGAGCATCGCGCCGAATCCCGCTGCCCACCAGGACGATCGCTCCCGCTTTCCGACCTCGGCCCGTTGCGACGCGGTCCGCTCGGTCAACAGCACCGGCGCAGTGTTCCAGGTGCCAGTCAGGCCGTCGACGAAGGACACGGCGCAGCGTCTCGTAGCGGCGATGGTTGACCTGCTCCGGCGCGGGTGAACAAGCCCGGCCCGTCCCATTGTGGTGATCTGCCTGTCACAGCGGGAGTTGTACCAGGGTGCCGGCGCCCGCTTGTGGATCTCCTGGTGCCTCAAGCCGGACAGTGAGCGCCACGCGGCGACTACTTCCGCAGCCCATCGAGGTGCGGGGACCCCCCGCGTCTTTACACGACAAGATAATGAATTCCGCCCGTGTGGTTTGACAGCTGGACCATCGCAGTACCGCCGAGGCAGGCTACAGCCACCGGCAGAGACATCTCCGCACATCAACAGCGCCGCCGAGCTAACCGACGGGCAGTTGATTGCGTCATCAAGGGTGTGTGGAACGGCCTGGGTGGAAATCCGCGTTAGCGTGCTGCGGTGTGAAGGTCGTGGTGCTGGTCGGCGGCGTCGGGGGAGCCCGGTTCCTGCTAGGGGTCAAGGCCGCACTGGGCCTGGCCCCGCTCGGCGGGAGCCCGGGTGCGCACGAGGTCACCGCGGTGGTCAA
>DASQWR010000223.1:0-73036 GCA_035640155.1 Pseudonocardiaceae bacterium | reverse complement strand
GGGCACCTGGATTGGTACGCCGACGGCATGTTCCCCCCGATGCACCTCGACGAGGAGCTGGCCGAAGACGGAACGGTGCGCAAGCCGGGGCAGGACTACTACCTCAAGCCGATGAACTGCCCGTTCCACAACCTGATCTACCGCTCGCGGGGGCGGTCCTACCGCGAGCTGCCACTGCGGCTGTTCGAGTTCGGCTCGGTGTACCGCTACGAGAAGTCCGGGGTGGTGCACGGTCTGACCCGGGTGCGCGGCATGACGCAGGACGACGCGCACATCTACTGCACCCCGGACCAGTTGCAGAGCGAGCTCAAGTCACTGCTGAGCTTTGTGCTGGATCTCCTGCGCGATTTCGGGCTGGACGACTTCTACCTCGAGTTGTCCACCCGCAACGAGGACAAGTACGTCGGAACCGATGCCCTCTGGGAAGTCGCCACCGAAACACTCCGGCAGGCGGCGGAGGACTCTGGCCTGGAACTGGTGCCCGATCCCGGCGGCGCGGCCTTCTACGGTCCGAAGATCTCGGTGCAGGCGAAGGACGCGCTGGGGCGCACCTGGCAGATGTCGACCATCCAGCTCGACTACAGCATGCCAGAGCGCTTCGAGCTGGAGTACACCGCCCCGGACGGCTCGCGGCAGCGGCCGGTCAAGATCCACCGGGCGCTGTTCGGGTCCATAGAGCGGTTCTTCGGTGTGCTGCTGGAGCACTACGCGGGTGCGTTCCCCACCTGGCTCGCCCCGGTGCAGGCGGTGCTCATCCCGATCGCCGAGGCCCACATCCCGCACCTCCAGCAGGTCGGGAAGGCGCTGCGGGCGCGCGGGCTGCGCGTCGAGGTGGACGCGTCCGACGACCGGATGCAGAAGAAGATCCGCAACCACACCACGCAGAAGGTGCCGTTCCTGCTGCTCGCGGGCAGCACGGACGTCGAGGCCGACGCGGTGTCGTTCCGCTTCCGGGACGGCTCCCAGATCAATGGAGTCCCCGTCGGGGATGCGGTCGAGGCGGTGGCCGGCTGGGTGCAGCGGCGGGAGAATGCCTCTCCCAGCGCGGAGGATCTCGATCTGCCCGTGCGGTAGGCGGATCGTCGGCCCGCATAGGATCGATGACATGGGTCAGCCGGAGCTGCAGCCCCAGGACGGGGTGGGCCAGCCCGACGCTCTGCAGCGGCTGTGGACGCCGCACCGGATGGCCTACATCAGGGGCGCGGGCAAGCCCGCTGATCCCGATGCGGCTGAGGGGTGCCCGTTCTGCCGCATCGCGACCATGGACGATGCTGCGGGGCTGGTGGTGGCCCGAGGCGCGACGGTGTACGCGGTGCTCAACCTCTACCCCTACAACCCGGGGCACCTGATGGTGGTGCCCTACCGCCACGTCGCGGACTACCCGGACCTCACCGACTCCGAGACCGTGGAGCTGGCGACGTTCACCCAGCACGCCATGCGTGCGGCCCGGCGGGCTGCCGCGCCGCACGGCTTCAACATCGGCATCAACCAGGGCGCGGTCGGCGGTGCGGGCATCGCCGCCCACCTGCACCAGCACGTCGTGCCCCGGTGGGGCGGGGACGCGAACTTCATGCCGGTCGTCGGCGGTACCAAGGTGCTGCCGCAGCTGCTCGGGGAGACCCGGACGTTGCTCTCCCGGGCATGGGAGGAGCTGTGCTGAACGTCTTCGCCCGCTCCTCCCTGGCCAGGGTGACCGATCCGATCGGGGTCTGGCTGCTGCGCCGGGGTGTCACGCCCGACGTCGTCACCGTCCTGGGCACCGTCGGGACCGTGGCCTCGGCGCTGTGGTTCTTCCCCCGCGGGCAGCTGTTCGCCGGCACCGTGGCCGTGACCTTGTTCGTCCTGTTCGACATGCTCGACGGTGCGGTGGCGCGGGCCCGCGGGCACGGCACCCCGTTCGGCACCGTCCTCGACGCCACCTGCGACCGGATCGCCGACGGCGCGCTGTTCGCCGGGCTGACGTGGTGGTGCTTCGGGGTCGGCGCGAACCGCCCGCTCGCCGTCGCGGCGCTCGGCTGCCTGGTCACCGCCCAGGTGATCTCCTACATCAAGGCCCGGGCCGAGGCGACCGGGCTCACCACCGAGGGCGGGGTGGCCGAACGTCCCGAACGGTTCATCGTCGCGCTCGTGGGCACCGGGCTCACCGGACTCGGGGTACCCTTCGCCGTCGACATCGCGCTGTGGCTGCTGGCCGTGGTGTCGGTGGTCACCGTGGCGCAGCGGATGGCTGCGGTGTTCCACAGCGCGCGGAGGCTCGAGGAGCGGTGACTCGCGGGAACGGGAGCCGGCTGGCCGACCTGGGCTACCGGGCGGGCTGGCGGCTGGCCAGGTCCGTGCCCGAGCCGCTCGCCGCGCGGGCCTTCGACTTCGGTGCGGACCGGGCAGCCCGCGGCGGCGGCCCCGCGGCCGCCCAGCTGCGGTGCAACCTCGCCCGCGTGGTGCCTGGGGCGCCGGCCGAGGAGCTGGACCAGCTGGTGCGCCGTGGCCTGCGCTCCTACGCGCGGTACTGGCGGGAAGCATTCCGGCTGCCCTCGATGGACCACGCCGCGCTGCACGCCCGCCTGGACCGGGTTGCCGAGGGCGCGGCGCATCTTGACGCGGCGCTGGCCGCCGGGCGCGGCGTGGTGGTGGTGCTGTCGCACAGCGGCAACTGGGACATGGCCGGGGTGTGGCTGGTCGGTCGTTCGGGGGAGTTCAGCACGGTCGCCGAGCGGCTCCGGCCCGAGGCGCTCTACCAGCAGTTCGAGGCCTACCGGCGCTCGCTCGGCTTCGACGTCGTGCCGCTCACCGGCGAGGCGCAGTCCCCGACGCTGCGGCTGGCACGCAGGCTGCGCTCCGGTGGGGTGGTCTGCCTGCTCGCCGACCGCGATCTCACCGACTCGGGCGTGACCGTCGAGCTCTTCGGCGCCCCGGCGCGCTTTCCCAGTGGCCCCGCACGGCTCGCCGCCGCGACCGGAGCGGCGTTGCTCCCGGCTGGGTGCTGGTTCGCCCCCGACGGCTGGGGCCTGCGTCTCCACCCGCCGGTGCCGGTGCACGGCCGCAGCGGGGTGCCCGGTGCGACCCAGGCGGTTGCCGACCGTTTCGCCGCCGACATCGCCGAACACCCCGAGGACTGGCACATGCTGCAGCCGCTGTGGCTTGCCGACCTCCCCACCGCCACGGCACGGGAGGGGTAGCCCGGGTGCACGTCGGCATCGTCTGCCCGTACTCGCTCGCTGTCCCGGGCGGGGTGCAGGCGCACGTCCTGGACCTGGCCCGCGCACTGCGGGACCTGGGCCACCGGGTGGACGTGCTCGCCCCCGCGGGCGAGGACGCCCCGCCGGCGGACTCCGTCACCTCGGCGGGGCGGGCGGTGGCCATCCGCTACAACGGTTCGGTCGCCCGGCTGGCGTTCGGACCGCTCGCCTACGCCCGGACGCGCCGCTGGCTGCGCGACCACGCCTTCGACGTGCTGCACCTGCACGAGCCGGCGGCACCGAGCCTGTCGCTGCTCGCACTGTGCCTGGCCGAGGGCCCGATCGTGGCGACGTTCCATGCGTCGACTGCCCGTTCACGTGCCCTGTCCACCTTTCACGGTGTGCTGCAGCCACAGCTGGAGAAGGTGACCGCCCGCATCGCGGTGTCCACCTCGGCGCGCCGGGTGCAGGTCGAGCACCTCGGCGGGGACGCGGTGGAGATTCCGAACGGGGTCGACGTCGCCCGGTTCCGGTCCGCCCTGCCGCTGCCCGGCCATCCGCGGGCGGGAGGCACGGTCGGCTTCGTGGGCCGCTACGACGAGCCGCGCAAGGGTATGGGTGTGCTGCTCGACGCCCTGCGCGCGCTGGTCCCGGCGCGACCGGACCTGCGGGTGCTGGTGGTCGGCCGGGGGGACCCGGCGTTGCTGCGCCGGGCTGCGGGTGCCGGGCTGGCCGGGCGGCTGGACCTGCTCGGCGCGGTGGACGACGCCACCAAAGCGCGGGCACTGCGCAGTGTGGACGTGCTGTGCGTGCCGGGGACCGCCGGGGAGAGCTTCGGCATGGTGCTCACCGAGGCGATGGCGGCGGGGACGCCGGTGCTGGCCAGCGACCTCGACGCGTTCCGCCGGGTGCTCGACGAGGGAGCGGCGGGAGTGCTGGTGCCGGCCGGGGACGCCGCCGCGCTCGGGACCGCGCTCGGGCTGCTGCTCGACGACCCGGCGCGGTGCTCGGAGCTTGCGGCTGCGGGAGCGCGGCGGGTTGCGTCGATGGACTGGCCTCGGGTGGCGGTTCAGGTGCTGCAGGTCTACCAGACCGCGCTCGCCGCAGACCCCCGGCGGCTGCGAGGCCCGGCGGCGTGAGCCCGTGCCTCTCGGCGGTGGCCGTGCTGCTGGTGATCGTGTTGTTCGCCGTCCGCGCCGCCACCCGGCTGAACCGGTTGCACGTGCGCACCGACGCCACCTGGGCCGCGCTCGACGGGCTGCTGGCCCGGCGCGCCGTCGTGGTGCGCACGCTGGCGGCCGCGGGCTGCCTGCCCCCGGCCGCGTCGGACGGCTTCCGGATGGCGGCGGACGAGGCGCTCGCCGCGGGTCCGGCGGACCGGGAGGCGGTGGAGAACGAGCTGGGCGGGATGCTCGCGACGCTGGACCGGGAGAGTCTCAAGCCCGGGCCGGCGGCCGAGCTCGCCGATGCCGAGCAGCGAGTGGTGATTGCCCGGCGGGTCTACAACGATGCGGTGCGCGACACTCGGGCACTGCGCGGCAGGCGGGCGGTGCGCTGGCTGCGGCTGGCCGGCAACGCACCGCGGCCCCGGTTCTTCGAGATCACCGAGCCGCCCGGCGCTGCGCTGTGGGACGGCACCCGCCCCATCCGTTAGTCACCCAGCCGCTAACCGCTCACGGGGGCATAGCGCACGAAGCGTCGGGTGAACGTGGCGCTGCCGGATGTCAGGCCCCGCAGGTCCACGGCGTAACGCAGCAGCTCCGCGACGGGCACCTCGGCGTGCACCACCATCCGTCCCGCGCCGTCGTTCTCGGTGCCGAGCACCCGGCCGCGGCGCGACGACAGGTCACCCAGCACGGTGCCGAGGTGCTCCTCCGGCATCCGCACGGCCACCTCGTCCAGCGGCTCGAGGCACGCTATCGACCCCTTCTCCGCAGCGTCGCGCAGTGCGAGCCCCCCCGCGGTCTGGAACGCGACGTCCGAGGAGTCCACGCTGTGCGCCTTGCCGTCGAGCAGCGTCACCCGGATGTCCACCACCGGGTACCCGCTCGTGAGCCCGCGCTCCATCTGCGCCCGCACGCCCTTCTCCACGCTCGGGATGAACTGGTGCGGCACCGCGCCACCGACGACCTTGTCGATGAACTCGAAGCCCGCACCCGCGGGCAGCGGCTCCACCTCGATGTCGCACACGGCGTACTGGCCGTGCCCGCCGGACTGCTTCACGTGCCTGCCGTGGCCCTTCGAGGCACTGCTGAACGTCTCGCGCAGCGGCACCACCACCGGTTGGGTGTCGACCTCCGCGCCGCCGGCGCGCAGCCGGGACAGCACCACGTCGGCGTGCGCCTCGCCCATGCACCACAACACGATCTGGTGCGTCTCGCTGTTGCGCTCCAGGCGCAGCGTCGGATCCGCGGCGACCAGGCGACCCAGGTTGCGCACCAGGGCGTCCTCGTCACTGCGGCTCCTGCCGACCACCGCGACCGGCAGCAGTGGCTCTGGCATCGTCCAGGGCTCCATGAGCAGCGGTTCGTCCGCTGCGGAGAGGGTGTCCCCGGTCTCGGCGGAGCCCACCTTGGTGACCGCGCACAGATCACCCGCGACACACCGCGGCACCTCGTGCAGTGTCCCGCCCAGCGGGGTGTAGACGTGCGCGACGCGCTCGTCCACGTCGTGATCGGCGTGCCCGCGGTCGGCGAGGCCGTGGCCGGAGACGTGCACCGAGCGGTCGGCGTGCAGCGTCCCGGAGAACACCCGTACCAGCGACACCCGCCCCTGGTAGGGGTCGACGAGGGTGCGCACCACCTCGGCGGCCAGTGCGGCCTGCGGGTCGACGACCACCGGCGGGTGCGCGCTGCCGTCCGGGCGGGTGACCGGCGGCGGGGTGCGCTCGCCGGGAGCTGGGAACGCGCCGGTGAGCACTTCCAGCAGCTCGGCGAGGCCGACGCCGGTGCTGGCGCAGGCCGGGATCATGGGGTGGAACGCGCCGCGCGCGACCGCGGTCTCGAGATCGTCGATCAGCATCCCGACGTCGAGCTGCTCGCCGTCGAGATAGCGCTCCATCAGGGACTCGTCCTCGCTCTCGGCGATGATCCCCTCGATGAGCTCGTTGCGGGCCGCGGCGAGGACGTCGGGATTCACCCCGGTGGGCTCGCGGCGCTGCGGGGGATAGCCGCCGCTGTAGTCGACCAGCTGCTCGCTGAGCAACCCGATCAGCCCGGTGACGGCGTCCTTGCCGTCGCGAACCGGCAGGTACAGCGGCAGCACGTTCGCCCCGAAGGCGTCCCGGCAGGCGGCGACCGTGTCGTCGAGATCCGCGCGGGGGTGATCGAGCCGGCTCACCACCACCGCGCGGGGCATCCCCACCGCGGCGCACTCCTCCCACAGCGCGATGGTGGCGGGGTCCACCCCTTCGGCGGCGGACATCACGAACAGCACCGCGTCCACGGCCCGCAGCCCGGCCCGCAGCTCCCCGACGAAGTCGGCGTAGCCGGGGGTGTCGACGAGGTTGACCTTGACACCCGCATGGTGCAGCGGTGCCACCGCCAGAGTGACCGAGCGCTGCTGGCGCACCGCGGCGGGGTCATGGTCGCAGACGGTGGTGCCGTCGACGACCGATCCGGCCCGCGTGATCACCCCGGTGACCGCGAGCAGCGCCTCGGCCAACGTCGTCTTGCCCGCACCGGAGGGACCCACCAGGGCGATGTTGCGGATCAGGGCAGGGTCGTCGACGACCGCTACCGCGTCCGGCCGTTCACCGCTCGTCCTCGCGCCCATCGACACCACTCCCGGCTGCGGCTGCTGGTTCAGTCGATCTCACACTGCGCGGCTTCCGTAGGCAACCCCTGTTCGGTCACCGTCCTCGCCGTTCCGGCGCTCCCGCGCCGTGGCCGTACGATGGGGACGAGCGGCCCGCAAGCGTACGACCGCCGCCCATCCGCACCCGCCGGCCCGAGGAGCGAAACCGCCGTGCCCGCCGAGAACAGCACCACCCCGATCACCGACCAGCAGCTCGGGTCCGCTCGGGTCAAGCGCGGGATGGCCGAGATGCTCAAGGGCGGCGTGATCATGGACGTGGTCACCCCAGAGCAGGCGAGGATCGCCGAGGACGCCGGCGCGGTGGCCGTGATGGCGCTGGAGCGGGTGCCGGCAGACATCCGGGCACAGGGTGGCGTGGCGCGGATGAGCGACCCGGACATGGTCGCCGGGATCGTCGATGCGGTGTCCATCCCCGTGATGGCCAAGGCACGCATCGGGCACTTCGTCGAGGCCCAGGTGCTGCAGGCGATCGGCGTGGACTACGTCGACGAGTCCGAGGTGCTGACCCCGGCGGACGAGGCACACCACATCGACAAGTTCGCCTTCGTCGTACCCTTCGTGTGCGGCGCGACGGACCTGGGCGAGGCCCTGCGCCGCATCTCCGAGGGCGCAGCGATGATCCGTTCCAAGGGTGAGGCCGGCACCGGCAACGTCGTCGAGGCGACCCGGCACATGCGCGCGATCCGGGCCGGGATCCGCCAGCTGTCCGCGATGGACGCCGACGAGCTCTACGCCGTGGCCAAGGAGCTGCGCGCACCGGTGGAGCTGGTGCGCGAGGTGGCGGCGGCGGGCGCGCTTCCGGTGGTGCTGTTCACCGCCGGCGGCATCGCCACTCCCGCGGACGCGGCGATGATGATGCAGCTCGGCGCGGAGGGCGTGTTCGTCGGCTCCGGGATTTTCAAGTCCGGGGACCCGGCCAAGCGTGCCGAGGCGATCGTCAAGGCCACCACCTTCCACGACGACCCGGAGATGATTGCCAAGGTGTCCCGGGGCCTCGGCGAGGCGATGGGAGGCATCAACCTGGCCGAGCAACCGGACGCGCAGCGGCTGGCCGAGCGGGGCTGGTGACCGCGCGGCTCGGCGTCCGGGTACCACCATCACACCGCGACATGGATCCCTGTGGCAGTTGTGGGAGCCGAGGCAGTGCCGCATGGATCCATGTGGCACTCGTGGAGCCTAATCTCGGCAGCCGTGACCGTTCCTCTCGTCGGCGTGCTGGGCCTGCAGGGCGATGTCCGCGAGCACCAGCGAGCGCTGGCCGAGTGCGGGTTGCGCAGTCGCCTCGTCCGCCGGCCTGCGGAGCTGGCGGAGGTCGACGCGCTGGTCATCCCGGGCGGGGAGTCCACCACGATCAGCCGGCTGCTCGTCGCGTTCGACCTCCTCGAGCCGCTGCGGGGGCGCCTGCGCGACGGGATGCCGGCCTACGGGTCCTGCGCGGGAATGATCCTGCTCGGCCGCGAGGTTCTGGACGGTAGGTCCGATCAGCAGCAGCTCGGCGGGTTGGACGTCGTGGTCCGGCGCAACGCCTTCGGCCGGCAGGTCGACTCGTTCGAGGCGGACCTGGACTTCGCCGAGGTCAGCGGTGGCCCGATGCGTGCGGTGTTCATCCGCGCGCCCTGGGTCGAGGAGGCGGATCCCCAGGTCGAGGTGCTCGCCAGGGTGCCCGAGGTCCCTGGTGCGGGATCGGCCGCCGGTAGGATCGTCGCGGTTCGGCAGGGGAGCGTACTGGCCACCGCGTTCCACCCCGAGCTGACCGGTGATCGACGGGTGCACCAGCTGTTCTGCGAGACGGTCCGGCAGGCCGCCGTCCCGCGGGGATGACGAGCCGGCCCGGCCGGCGGACGAGGAGCACGGACGGATGAGCGGCCACTCCAAGTGGGCCACCACGAAACACAAGAAGGCCGTGGTCGACGCCAGGCGCGGCAAGATGTTCGCCAAGCTGATCAAGAACATCGAGGTGGCGGCGCGGGTCGGCGGTGCCGACCCCGATGGCAACCCGACGCTGTTCGACGCGATCCAGAAGGCGAAGAAGAGCTCGGTGCCCGGGGACAACATCGACCGCGCGGTCAAGCGCGGGTCGGGCGCCGACGCCGGTGGAGCCGAGTATCAGACGATCATGTACGAGGGCTACGGCCCGGGCGGGACGGCGATCCTCGTCGAGTGCCTGACCGACAACCGCAACCGCGCCGCGGGTGAGGTGCGGACCGCGATGACCCGCAACGGCGGTTCGATGGCCGACGCCGGATCGGTGTCGTTCCTGTTCACCCGCAAGGGTGTGGTGCTGCTGCCCAAGGCGCAGCACACCACGGTTACCGAGGATGCCGTGGTCGACGCGGTGCTCGACGCCGGAGCCGAGGAGGTCAACGACCTCGGCGAGTCCTTCGAGGTGGTCTCCGAGGCCACCGACCTGGTCGCGGTCCGTTCCGCGCTGCAGCACGCCGGTATCGACTACGACTCCGCCGACGTCAGCTTCCTACCCTCGGCGAGTACCCCGCTGGACGCGGAGGGCGCCCGCAAGGTGTTCAAGCTGATCGACGCGCTGGAGGACTGCGACGACGTGCAGAACGTCTACGCGAACTTCGACGTCACCGACGAGGTGATGGCCGAGGTGGGCTGAGGGGTTTCACCAGGGGGGTTTCACCAGACCCGCGCGTCGTCGCGGTCCTCGCCCGGCTCCCGGGTAGCCTCCGGCTCGAACGCCTGTTCGTCACGGAGGAGGTGGCCGGTGCGGGTGCTGGGCGTGGACCCCGGGCTGACACGCTGCGGGCTCGGCGTGGTCGACGGCGGTGCCGGGCGCATGGTGAGCTGCGTTGCCGTGGCCGTTGTGCGCACGTCGCCGGACGTCGAGCTGGGGCCCCGGTTGAGCACACTCGCGGACACCGTCGAGGGCTGGTTGGATGAGCACGCCCCCGACGTCGTCGCCGTGGAGCGGGTTTTCAGTCAGCACAACGTGCGCTCGGCTATGGGCACCGCGCAGGTCGGGGGCGTGGTGGCGCTGCTGGCGACCCGGCGCGGGATCCCGGTCGCGTTCCACACGCCCAGCGAGGTCAAGGCCGCGGTCACTGGCTCCGGCCGGGCCGGCAAGGCCCAGGTGACGGTGATGGTGACCCGGCTGCTCGCGCTGCCCGCGGTGCCGCGCCCGGCCGATGCCGCGGACGCGCTGGCGCTGGCGGTGTGTCACCTGTGGCGGGCGCCGATGGAGGCCCGCCTCGCGCGGGCGCGGCTCGCCGCCGCGGTTCGTCGAGGAGGTGGGGCGTGATCTCCTCGGTTCGTGGCGAGGTGCTCTCGATCAGCCTGGACCATGCCGTGGTGGAGGTCGGCGGGGTCGGGCTCGCGGTGCACGCGGCGCCCGCCACGCTGGCCACGCTGCGCTGCGGGAAGCAGGCCCGGCTCACGACCGCGCTGGTGGTACGGGAGGACTCGCTGACCTTGTACGGCTTCGCCGATCCCGAGGCCCGGGGACTGTTCGGACTGCTGCAGACGGTGTCCGGCTTCGGACCTCGGCTGGCGCTGGCGACGCTGGCCGTGCTCGACCCCGAGACGCTGCGCCGCGCGCTGGGCGATGGCGACCTCACCGTGCTCACCTCGGTGCCGGGCATCGGCCGCAAGGGGGCGGAGCGGCTCGTCGTGGAGCTGCGGGACAAGGTCGGCGCGGTCGCCCCCAGTGCCACGACCGGTCCCGTTGGCGGCGGCGCGGCACGCACCCAGGTCGTCGAGGCACTGGTCGGGCTCGGGTTCGCCGCCCGCCAGGCCGAGCAGGCCGTCGAGGCGGTGCTCGGGGACGGCAGCGACGGTAGCGACGGTAGCCACGCCGACACCGGTGCCGTGCTGCGCAACGCGCTCACCCGGCTGGGCCGCAACCGGTGAGCAGCGACGACGCGGGCGGGACATTACCGGCGTTGGCTCCGGAGGCGGACCCGTCCGACGTCGACCTCGAGGCGACGCTGCGCCCCCGGCGGCTGACCGAGTTCATCGGGCAGGCGCGGGTGCGCGAGCAGCTCGACCTGGTGCTCGAGGGTGCCCGGCGGCGCGGCGCCGCGCCGGACCACGTGCTGCTCTCCGGCCCACCCGGGCTCGGCAAGACCAGCCTTGCCATGATCATTGCCGCCGAGCTCGGCGCCGCCATCCGGGTCACCTCCGGACCGGCCCTCGAACGGGCCGGAGACCTGGCGGCGATGCTGTCGAACCTCGTCGACGGTGACGTGCTGTTCATCGACGAGATCCATCGGATTGCCCGGCCCGCCGAAGAGATGCTCTACCTGGCCATGGAGGACTTCCGGGTCGACGTGGTGGTCGGCAAGGGGCCCGGCGCGACCTCGATCCCGCTGGAGATCGCCCCGTTCACCCTGGTCGGCGCCACCACCCGGTCCGGCGCGCTGACCGGGCCGTTGCGTGACCGGTTCGGGTTCACCGCGCACATGGAGTTCTACGAGCCGGCAGAGCTGGAGCAGGTGCTGCGCCGCTCGGCCGGCATCCTCGGGGTGGACCTGCGATCCGACGGTGCGGCCGAGATCGCGGCGCGCTCCCGTGGTACTCCGCGGATCGCGAACCGGCTGCTGCGCCGGGTACGCGACTATGCGGAGGTCCGCGCGGACGGCGTGGTGACCCTTGAGGTCGCCAGGGCAGGCCTCGCGGTGTACGACGTCGACGAGCTCGGGCTCGACCGGCTCGACCGGGCCGTGCTCACCGCGCTGGTGCGGACCTTCGGCGGCGGCCCCGTTGGGGTGTCGACGCTGGCGGTGGCAGTGGGAGAGGAGCCGGCGACGGTCGAGGAGGTGTGCGAGCCGTTCCTCGTGCGAGCCGGGATGCTGGCCCGCACGCCGCGGGGCCGGGTGTCCACCGCTGCGGCTTGGCGGCACCTGCGGCTGGAACCGCCGCCCGATGCCCCCGCAGACCCCGCGCCCACCCTGTTCGAGACCTGAGCGGGGCCGTGCACCGGCCGACCTGGCACACTCGGGAAGTGGCGTCCAGGTGTGGACTCCAGATGTGAACGGAGAATGATGGAATCGTTGATCCTGCTGCTGTTCCTCATGGTGCTCGCGCTGCCGCTGATCCTGGGTGCGCGCCGCCAGAAGCGGGCGTTGCGCGAGGCGCAGGAGCTGCAGAGCTCGCTGGAGGTGGGCGACCTGGTGATGACCACCTCCGGGCTGCGCGGCACCGTCGCCGCTCTGGGGGAGGACACCCTCGACCTGGAGATCGCCCCAGGCGTGCACACCACCTGGGTACGGGCCGCGATCCGGGAGAAAGTCGTCGATCCTGAGGAAATCGCCCAGGACAGCGACGAGCTGCCCAGGGACGACGAGCTGCCCAGGGACGACGAGAGGCCGGGAGATGACGAGGTGCCCGGCGACGCGGCGCCGCGTGATGCGCGAGGGCGAGCCTGACTTCTGCGAGGAGAACCACCGATCGTGGCACCACCGTCCGGGCAGTTCCGCCCCTGGCGTTACCTGGCGTCGTTCGTCGGCGTCGTCGCCGTGCTCTACTCCCTGGTCTTCTTCACCGGCAGCGGTGACCCGACACCCAAGCTCGGCATCGACCTGCAGGGCGGCACCCGGGTCACCCTGACGGCCCGGACCCCGGACGGGGCGGAACCGACCCGCGAGCAACTCGACCAGGCGCGCCAGATCATCGAGGAGCGGGTCAACGGTATTGGCGTCAGCGGCGCCGAGGTCGTGCAGGACGGCTCCAACCTCATCATCACCGTGCCCGGGGAGGACGGTGAGCAGGCCCGCGCCCTCGGGCAGACCGCCAAGCTCTACATCCGCAAGGTGGTGGGCCAGCCGATCCCTGCCCAGCCGCCCGGGGCGCCAGCCGACCCGTCCGCGGAGCCCCTCCCGCAGCCTCAGGACCAGCCCGCCCCGGTGGCCCCCCAGCAGGTGGAACCGACACCCCCACCGTCGAGCGAGCCCACGCCGAGCACGTCGGCGCCGGCCCCGATCGGCGAGGCGCCGGACGCCCCGGCCGACCCCGAGGTCGCTGCCGAGATCCAGCAGGCCCGACAGACCCGGCAGAGCACCGACCCGGCCGTGCAGCAGCAGGCACTGCTCGCGCTGGACTGCACAGCGCCGGACCCGCTGCGCGGCAATGAGGACCCGAACCTGCCGCTGGTCACCTGCGACCAGGACGGTGCGCTCAAGTACATCCTCGAGCCGGCGCTGCTGTCCGGCGAGGAGATCACGGGCGCCTCCGCGGGCGTTCCCCCGAACGGCACCTCCTACGTGGTGAACCTGGACTTCACCGGCGAGGGCTCCCGGATCTGGGGCGAGTTCACCGCCGCCAACGTAGGCCAGCAGGCCGCGTTCGTACTCGACGGCGAGGTGGTGTCGGCCCCGCGGGTGAACCAGCCGATCTTCGGCGGCGGCACCCAGATCACCGGACAGTTCAGCCAGGCGCAGGCGCAGGACCTGGCCGACATCCTCAAGTACGGCTCGCTGCCGCTGTCCTTCGAATCCTCCGAATCCGAGACGGTCTCCGCGACCCTGGGTCTCGCGTCGCTGCGGGCCGGAGTCATCGCGGGTGCGGTCGGGCTTGCGGTGGTGTTCGTCTACTGCCTCTTCTACTACCGGCTGCTGGGCGTGCTGACGATCCTGTCCCTGGTGCTGTCCGGCGTGGTGGTCTACGCCGTGCTGGTGCTGCTGGGGCGCTGGATCGGCTTCACCCTCGACCTCGCCGGCGTCGCCGGGTTCATCGTCGCCATCGGCATCACGGCGGACTCGTTCGTGGTGTTCTTCGAACGGCTGAAGGACGAGATCCGCGAGGGGCGCACCTTCCGGTCGGCGGTACCCCGCGGCTGGGTGCGCGCCCGGCGCACCATCCTGTCCGCGGACGCGGTGAGCTTCCTCGCTGCGGCGGTGCTCTACGTCCTGGCCGTCGGACAGGTGAAGGGCTTCGCATTCACCCTGGGCATGTCCACGGTACTCGACCTCGTGGTGGTGTTCCTGGTGACCCACCCGCTGGTGGCCATGGCGTCCCACTCGAAGTTACTGTCCCGCCCGGGTCTGTCCGGGCTCGGCGGGGTGCAGCGGATGGCCGCCGCTGCAGGGCCCGTGGGCGGTCCGATCGCGAAGGGAGCCTGAGGTGAGCGGCACGGAGCGCGAGAGCCTGTCCGCCCGCCTCTACCGCGGCACCGGCGCGTTCGACATCGTCGGCCGGCGTCGCACCTGGTACGCGGCCACCCTGGTGCTGTTCCTGGTCTGCGTCGGATCGATGCTGTTCCGGGGCTTCAACCTCGGCATCGACTTCGAGGGCGGCACCCGGGTGCAGCTGCCCGCGACCGGGGCGAAGGGCGCGATCACTACCCAGCAGGTCGAGCAGGTCTACACCGACGCTCTCGGGGAGCCACCGGCGACGGTCCAGGTCGTCGGCCGCGGGGATGCCGGCAGCATCCTGATCCGCTCCGAGGCGCTGGACGCGGCGGAGACCGTCGAGCTGAAGTCTGCGCTGTTCGAGCAGCTGCAGCCGCTCGACCGCGGCGGGCAGCCCAGCCAGGGGGTGATCTCCGACAGCGCGGTCAGCGCCACCTGGGGGGGTGAGATCACCCAGCAGGCACTCGTCGCGTTGATCGTCTTCCTCGTCCTGGTGAGCGTGTTCCTCGCGGTGTACTTCGAGTTCCGGATGGCCGTCGCAGCGCTGGTCGCGCTGGTCCACGACGTGGTGGTGACCGCGGGCATCTACTCGATGACCGGGTTCGAGGTGACCCCGGCGACCGTGATCGGCCTGCTCACCATCCTCGGCTTCTCGCTGTACGACACGGTCGTGGTGTTCGACAAGGTGCAGGAGAACACCCGCGGCCTGCTCGGCCTGAGCAGGCGAACCTACCCCGAGGCGGCGAACCTGGCCGTCAACCAGACGCTGATGCGCTCGATCAACACCTCGTTCATCGCGGTGCTCCCGGTGCTCGGGCTGCTGGTGATCGGAGTCGGACTGCTCGGCGTCGGCACGCTGCGGGATCTCGCGCTCGTGCAGCTGGTCGGAATCATCGCGGGTGTCTTCTCCTCGATCTTCATCGCCACCCCGATCCTGGTCGACCTCACGATGCGACGTCCCGCTTACCGGCAGCAGGCCGCGCGGGTGGCCCAGCGCCGGGCCAACCTGGCCCGCAAGATCGATGACGGCGTCCCAGCCGACGGCACCGGCTCGGACACCGCCGGGGAGCCGGCGGCGCGGAACGAGCCAGTCGACGCCAGCCCCTCCCCGGAGCGTGCGCTAGCCGGGACGTCGAGCGTGCCCGCCCGGCCCGGAAAGTCCGCCCCCGCTGCTCGTGGCCAGACCGCCAAGTCGCGTCGCGGTGGCCGGCCGTCGGGCAAGGCCGGGCGGCCGTCTGGCAAGAAGCGGCGCTGACCGGCTCACCACGGCTCACCCCGGCTTGCCTCCGGCAACCCCAATCGGGCAAAGCCGTTCCCAGTTGTCGTGACAGCAGTAGCCTTGAGATCGTAGTCCGTGACAGGTCGCTCCGTGACGAGTTGTCCTCGTCACGGTGCGGGGTGGAGGTGGCGGTGTGACGGAGTGGTCCGTGTCCGGCTACACGCGGATCCGCAGTCTCGGCGCGGACCCCACCGGAAGCGCGGTGCTCGCCAGGCATGACGCGAGCGGGAGTCTGGTTGTGATCCGCTTCCTGCCCGCCGCCGCCCTGCGCGAGCCCGGGTACCGCGCGCAGGTCCGTGCGGACGTGCAGCGGCTCGCCGGCCTGCAGCACAACGGCGTCGCGCGCGTCCTCGAGGACGTGGAGACCGATCGGGGGGTGGCCCTCGTCCGGGAACACGTCGACGGTGTGACGCTGCGCGCCCTGCTCGGTGAGGAGGGCGCGCTCGGACCGCAGGCGGCGCTGACGGTGCTCAAGGGCACGCTGCTCGGCTTGGCGGCCGCACACGCCCGGGGAGTGCTGCACCGCGGCTGCACTCCGGCCACCGTGCTGATCACCCCGACCGGTGGGGTCGTGCTGGCCGAGTTCGGTGTCACCGGTCCGCTCGCTGCGCTGTCACTGGCGTCGGGGACATGCTTCTACCTGCCACCCGAGCGGTGGAGTGGGGGGGAGGCGGCCCCGGCCGCAGACCTCTATGCGGCCGCTGCGATGTGCTTCGAGTGCGTCACCGGGGGACCTCCGTACTTCTCGGACGACCTCGCGGTGCTGCGTTCCCGGCACGAGAGCACACCTCCGCCGATCGAGATGGCGCCGGAGGCGATGCGAGACCTGCTGCGGCGAGGCCTGGCCAAGGCTCCTGCGGATCGTCCCGCCGACGCGACGGAGTTCCTCGCCGAGCTCGAGTCGGCGGCGGTGCGCGGCTACGGCGCAGGCTGGGAGGCGCAGGGACGGGCCGAACTGGCCGCTGACGCGCGGCCGCCGTTCCGTCTCGATCCGGCAACCTTGGCCGGGAAATCTGACCGGCCCGCTTGGGGGCGCTCCTTCGTGGGCGGATTCCAGCTCGGCCGCTCCGGCCGCATCGCGGCGGCGGTGGCCTTCACGCTGGTCCTCGGCCTCGCACTCGCCGTGGTGGTGCCTCGGGGGGACATCAACGGCGGGCTCAACTTCTTCTTTGGTTGGCCGGACGGGCCCGGCTCCTCTTCCCGCCTTGACCCGGCCGAAAGAGAGCGGATACCCCGCGGGCTCTCGTCGTCGGCGTTGGGTCCGTCCCTGATGTCGTCTGGGATGGTACTTCCGCTGGCCGTCGGCGGTGCGGGGATGACCTTGCTCAGCCTCGCGGCCGATCCGAACGCTGCGGCGTTCGCACCGCTGCCGATGCGGCGATTGCTGGGCCCGTCCAACCCAACCCCCCTTGCTGCCCCCCCGGGCTCACGCACGCGGGTGAGCGAGGTGTCGCCGTCGTCATTCACCCGCCAGGGAAACCTCACCCGGCTCGTGGTGCAGGTCACCACCACCGGCACTGGTCCCGTGCAGCTGATTCTCGGCTACGGCAGCGGCCGCCTGGGCGACTTCGGTCCGGGGTATCCGAGCATGTTCGTCACCAAGACCCTTGTCGGGAGCACCTCCTACTCGGTCACCGACGAACGCTCCCTTCCTGCGGGCTGCGGCGGTTACTCATTCGTCCTGGTCACCACCAGGCCGGAGCCCGACAGCGGCCCGCAGTTCGCCGAGTTGGCGCTCGATCCATGCCCGGTGAAGGCCATGCCCTACTCGGCCCCGCCATCCGCCACGAGCGAGCCGCCCACCCCGAGCGAACCACCCACCCCGAGCGAGCCGCCCACCTCGAGCGGGCCATCCACCTCAGGCGAGTCATCCGTCGGCGATAAGCCGTCTGCCTTCGGCGAGCATTCCGCGTCGAACGACCCGCCCGTCTCGGGTGAGCCGCCCGCGTCGCCTCGGTGACTTCGCGCCAGGTGCCGGAGCTATCCTCGTGGCTCCGGCTGTGACGACGGGGCAGGAGGACGCGGTGGGCCAGGACCTGCAGCCTGTTGCGGCCACCACAGCTGACTCCGGGGTGGTCGCAGGCTCGCAGGATCAGGTGGCCGCGGCTCCACAGGAGCGGCTCCCCTCGGCGACGCGCCGGGTGCGGGCACGAATCGCCCGCCGCATCACCGCGCAGCGCCCCTCCGCCGTCAAGCAGGTCCTCGAGCCTCTCGCCGCGGTGCACCGCGAGTTGCATCCCAAGGCTGATCTCACGTTGCTGCAGCGGGCCTACGACGTCGCCGAGGACAAGCACTCCCACCAGAAGCGCAAGTCCGGGGACCCCTACATCACTCACCCGCTCGCCGTTTCGACGATCCTGGCCGAGCTGGGGATGGACACCATCACCCTCGTCGCTGCCTTGTTGCATGACACTGTGGAGGACACCGACTACTCATTGTCCCGGCTCGGCGAGGACTTCGGCGATGAGGTCGCACACCTGGTCGACGGTGTCACCAAGCTGGACAAGGTCCAGCTCGGCGCCGCCGCAGAAGCCGAGACCATCCGGAAGATGGTCATCGCGATGGCCCGCGACCCGCGGGTGCTGGTGATCAAGCTTGCGGACCGGCTGCACAACATGCGCACCATGCGTTTCCTGCCGCCGGAGAAGCAAGCCCGCAAGGCGAAGGAGACCCTCGAGGTACTCGCTCCGCTGGCGCATCGCCTCGGCATGGCGACCATCAAGTGGGAGCTGGAGGACCTCTCCTTCGCGATCCTGCACCCGAAGAAGTACGACGAGATCGTGCGGTTGGTTGCGGACCGGGCCCCCTCCCGGGACACCTACTTGCGCACGGTAATCAGTCAGGTGTCCGCGCAGCTGTCCGGCACCCGGATCAGCGCCACTGTCGAGGGCCGTCCCAAACACTACTACTCCATCTACCAGAAGATGATCGTTCGTGGTCGGGACTTCGACGACATCCACGACCTGGTCGGGGTGCGGATCCTGGTCGAGGACGTACGCGACTGCTACGCCGCGGTCGGTGTGGTGCACTCCGTGTGGCAGCCGATGCCGGGTCGGTTCAAGGACTACGTCGCCCAGCCCCGGTTCGGGGTCTACCAATCACTGCACACCACCGTGATCGGACCGGACGGCAAGCCCCTCGAGGTGCAGATCCGTACCCACGGGATGCACCGAACCGCCGAATACGGCATCGCCGCCCACTGGCGGTACAAGGAGATCAGTGGCACCCATCGAGGAAAGACGAGTGGACCGAGCCAGGCCGTCGAGGTCGACGAGATGGCGTGGATGCGGCAGCTGCTGGATTGGCAGCGGGAGGCCGCGGACCCCGGCGAGTTCCTCGATTCGCTGCGCTACGACCTGGCTACCCGGGAAATATTCGTCTTCACGCCCAAGGGCGAGGTCATCACGCTACCGGCAGGCTCGACCCCGGTGGACTTCGCCTACGCCGTGCACACCGAGGTCGGCAACCGGTGCATCGGGGCTCGCGTCAACGGCCGCCTGGTCGCGCTGGAGCGACAGCTGGAGAACGGCGAGGTCGTCGAGATCTTTACCTCGAAGGCCGAGGGAGCCGGCCCGAGCCGGGACTGGTCATCGTTCGTCGCCTCCCCCCGGGCCAAGGCGAAGATCCGGCAGTGGTTCGCCAAGGAGCGACGCGAAGAAGCGATCGAACTCGGCAAAAACGCCATCGCCAAGGAGCTCCGCCGCGCGGGGCTACCCGTGCAGCGGCTGGTATCGGCCGAGTCGATGGTGGCGGTATCCCGGGAGCTGCGCTACCCCGACGTGAGTTCGCTCTACGCCGCCGTGGGAGAGCACCACGCGTCGTCGCGGCACGTGGTGCAGCGCCTCGTAGCATTGCTCGGCGGGGAGGAAGGCGCCGAGGAGGTCCTCGCCGAGCGGGCCACTCCGTCGACGGTGCGGCCCCGCCGCGCCACCGGAGACTCCGGCGTGGTCGTCAAGGGTGCCGGCGACGTGCTGGCCAAACTTGCCCGCTGCTGCACCCCGGTCCCCGGGGACGAGGTCCTCGGCTTCGTCACCCACGGCGGCGGGGTGAGCGTGCACCGCACCGACTGCACCAACTCCGATGATCTGCGTGCCCAGCCGGAGCGCCTGGTCGAGGTGGAGTGGGCGCCGTCGTCATCCTCGATCTTCCTCGTCGCGATCCAGGTCGAGGCGCTGGACCGGCACCGGCTGCTCTCCGACGTCACCAAGGTCCTGGCGGACGAGAAGGTGAACATCCTCTCCGCGTCGGTCACCACCTCACGTGATCGGGTGGCGGTCAGCCGGTTCTCGTTCGAGATGGGTGACCCGAAGCACCTCGGGCACGTGCTGCGCGCGGTACGCAACATCGAGGGTGTCTACGACGTCTACCGCCTGACGTCCTCCAACTGACGCGTCGTCATCCGCGCCCCCAGCCGGCACCGTTGGATGGGGGCGCGGATGACGTCTTCGCAGCGGTGGGCTCTAGACGAGCATCCGTCACGACCTGACAGAGAGTCCAGCTATGAGGTTCCACTTGCCGGGGGAAGCGACTCCTTCTGGCCTGTCGATCGTGGTTTCTCGACGGGTTGCCGTGCGCGCGGGCGGGATGCGAGGACGATGCCCGCCGAGATCAGCACGAGGTTCTTCACCACGAACTCCCCCTCTGTAGTCAGCAGCAGCGGGTTCCCATGCTGGAAAGCGACCTGCGGCTGCAGCAACAGGACAAGGAACGTTCCGGCCAGGTGGGCGACCAGTATGCAGCTCACGGCCGTCAACCGGCGACCTGCAATCAGGGCAACTCCAACCGCCACTTCGATCGCTCCGAGGAGCGGGACGAACCAAGCGGAATCGATCCATGGCATCGTGCCGGCGACCAAGCCCGCCACCGGGGTTTCGTTGGTGACCTTCAGTGCACCGAACCAGATGAAGACCACACCCAGGGACACCCGCAACAGCGGGAGGCTGAACGGTCGCACCAGCGCCGCGACTCGACGCTCGATCGCTGAGAGCGAGATCGACCGACGCGTGGGGGACAACGGTTGGCCTTTCACGTCGTTCCGGTAATTCATTTCTACTCCCTCGCTGCTGCCAGAGTGGTTCCGGCGCGGGTCTTTCCACCCCTGAAGAGGGAGCTGGATCCGGACTGATACGGCCGATCGACCGTCGGCGACCACGCACACCACCCCCATGAAGGCAAAATCAAGATGGGGATGAAGATCACCAAATACTCGGCGGAAGCTGAGCCGGAGCTGAGCCCGCCACCTCTGAAATGATCAAGAGGGGTGCCTCCACCTCGGTGTATCAGAAGTGGGTGATCGTCGCTCTGACCTATGACGCCGGTCCATGCGGCGCATCCTTAATAGAAGGAGAGAACCAGTGGATCCCATCTTGTTCTGGAACGAGGTTGCCCTAGAGGCCGATCGCACGACCCACACCACCCGCGCGCCGAGCGAGGTCGAAGTCCAAGGCCCGGTCGGCAGTTCGCGGGCGCTCGCGATCGTGCACCTGGCGATGCACGACGCCTACTTCAGCATCAACGAGAAGTACGAGCCGTACCTGGACGGCTTGCCGACGCCCGCGCCGGGCGCCGACGTTGACTCGGCGGTTGCCGCTGCCGCGCACGCCACGTTGAGCGCGCTCTACCCGGCGCAGTGGGCGTTTTTCGACGCTCGGCTCGCTGCGGCAGGCCTGCCTGGCGGTCAGCCCCGCGCGGACGGTGATGACTTCGGCCGGGCGGTCGCCGCGGCCATCCTCGCTCTCCGCCAGGACGACCCCAGCGTCAGCGGCGCTGGCTACTCCCCCTCGATCGCCCGTGGGCGGCACCGGGTGGACCCGGACAACCCGGATCAGGGCTTCTACGCGCCGTTCTACGGTGCCCGGTCGCGCAACTTCGCGGTGAACACCCGCCACCGCCTCGATGAGTTCCCGCTGCTCGATGGCGCCGTGTACACCCGAGCCCTCCGGCAGGTACGTAGCAACGGCATCGCCCCGCAACTCATCGGGACGTTGCCGACCGACCTGCTGCCCTCCCGCACACCTACCGAGACCCTCATTGGAATCTTCTGGGGCTACGACGGGGCCAAGGAGCTCGGTACGCCGCCTCGGCTGTACAACCAAATCGTTCGCAAGATCGCGGACGCGCAGGGCAACGATGTCGCCGCGAATGCCCGGCTGTTCGCGCTGGTCAATGCGGCGATCGGTGACGCGGGGATCCTAGCCTGGGACGACAAGTACTTCTACGACCTGTGGCGCCCGGTGGTGGGGATCCGGGAGCACGACCCCTCCACGGGTCCGACCGCAGTGGGCGGCAACGTCCTGGACCCAGATGCCGACCCCGGCTGGCTCCCGCTCGGTGCGCAGAATACGAACAACGTCGGTGCGAAGAACATGACTCCGAACTTCCCGGCCTACCCGTCGGGGCACGCGACGTTGGGCGCGGCGGTCTTCCAGTCCGTCAGGTGTTTCTACAACAGAGGTGAGTACTGCTCGGATGACCTCGTGGAAGGTCTCGAGTTCGTCTCCGATGAGTTCAACGGGATCAGCGTCGACAACACCGGAACAGTCCGGCCGCGGCACGCACGGAAATTTCCCGGCGGCCTGTGGCAGATGATCGAGGAGAACAGCCGCAGCCGCGTGTTCCTCGGGGTGCACTGGGAGTTCGACGGGTTTGCGGTCAACGAGAACGACGAGATCGACCTCACGCAGAACATCGGCGGGGTCCGGCTCGGTCTCGACATCGCCAACGACATCGCCAACGGGCTCAAGGCGGCCACCGCCGCGGGTCCCCGTCTGCCCTGACCATCAGAGCTGCGGTCGCCGGCCGGTGGTTCCGCCCCGGCCGGCGACCGCCTCCATCCCGTCCGGCCTCGGCGGTCAGTTGGTGATCGTGGCGGTGGTGATGGTGACGGGGGTGGCGGGTGGGCCGTCAGGGGTGCCGCCCTGGGCGCCGGCGCGAGCCACCTGGTCGATGACGCGTAGCCCCTCGTCGGAGACGGTGCCGAAGACGGTGTAGGCCGGGGGTAGCTGCGCGTCGCCGTAGACGAGGAAGAACTGGCTGCCGTTGGTGTTCGGACCGGAGTTGGCCATCGCGAGATAGCCCCGGCCGTAGGTCAGCTCGGGCCAGGTCTCGTCGGCGAAGCTGTAGCCGGGCCCGCCAGTGCCGGTGCCGCTGGGGTCACCGCACTGCAGGACCTGCAGGCCCTGGCCCGTGGTGAGCCGGTGGCAGGGCGTGTCGTTGAAGTAGCCCTGCTCGGTGAGGCTGAGGAAGCTCTTGACCGCGCAGGGGGCGAGGCTGCGTTCCAGGGTCAGTGGGATCGTGCCTGCGCTGGTCTGCAGGCTCACACCAACGGTGCCCGTGGTGGGCGTCTGCCCCGCGGGAGGCGGGTTCACCGGCTTGGCCGGGGGCTGTGGGCCTGCCGGGTACTGACAGTCCACCGAGGGGGGCAGCGGCTGCGGACGGACCGGCGGCTCGGCACGCTCGGCGGGGATGTCGACCTGGGGGGACTGCGAGTCGGCCGAGTCTGCCGAGTCTTCGGACGGCACGGGGGGTGCGCTCGGCGCCGCGGCGGTGTCAGCGTTCCCGTCGTCGCCACCGCCGAGCACGGTGATGAGCACGACGAGGCCTACCACGAGCACGACGGCCGCGGCGCTGCCCGCCACCGCGTAGGTCCGGCGACGCTTCGCGCGCGCCGCACGGCGGGCGAGCTGACGGTCCAGCTTGCGCTTGGCGGCCTGGCGGCGCTGCTCGTTGGTGGGCACCGGTGCTGCTCCTGGTTCGGTCGGTGATCAGGCGGGATCAGGTGCCGGAGTCTAGGGCGGTGTGCTGTGTGCCGGGCGTCAGCCTCCCTCCCGCGGGACTACCCTTCTCTTCTACCGTCACCGTCCACGAGAGGCGCTGCCGTGCTCGTTGCCGGGTTTCCCGCCGGCGCCTTCCAGGCCAACTGCTTCGTGCTGGCCGCCGCAGCGGGTGCCCCCTGCGTCGTGGTCGATCCCGGCCAGGACGCCGAGGAACCGTTGCGGGAGCTACTGCGCGAGCACCGGCTCGACCCCGTCGCCGTGCTGCTCACCCACGGGCACTTCGACCACGTGTTGTCGGTGGTGCCGGTGTGCGACGGCAACGACATCCCGGCCTGGATCCACCCCGAGGACCGGATCCTGCTGTCCGACCCGATGCGGGGACTGTCCGCCGAGGCGGGGCAGCTCTTCGGCGGCCGGGTCGAGCTGCGCGAGCCACGGGAGGTGCGGGTGTTGGAGGACGGGGCGTCCCTGGACCTGGCCGGGGTCACCCTCGTCGTCGACCACACTCCGGGTCACACCGGGGGGTCGGTGACGTTTCGCTCCGCCACGGAGGAGGGCGTCGGTCTGCTGGTGGCCGGGGACGTCCTGTTCGCCGGATCCATCGGGCGCACCGACCTGCCGGGTGGCGACCATCAGCAGATGCTCGCCTCGCTGCGGGACAAGGTGCTGGTGCTCGACGACGAGACCGTCGTGCTGCCCGGCCACGGCCCCACCACCACCGTCGGTCGCGAGCGTGCGAGCAACCCGTTCCTGCGCGGTCTGCCCGTGGGCGGTTCCCGCCGAGGGCTCTGAATCATCGCTTTCGCGCATCCGTCCCGAGGCGGGACGGACCGACGCCGGCATCCCCCACGAGCACGACGAGGAACACCGGTTCGGCCCAGCCGCCGAGATCAGCGAGACCGCTCCATAATGAAGCCTGCGATCCCCGTGAATGATCACGGCTCGTCTCTATGCTCCATGATGCCGCTCTGGTATGCGAACACTACGGCCTGAACGCGGTCCCGGAGTCCAAGTTTGTGTAGCAAATGAGAGACGTGTGTTTTGACGGTTCCTTCTCCGACGTGTAGTTCTGCCGCTATCTCGACGTTGCTTTTTCCGGTGGCCAGCAGACAGAGCACTTCCCGCTCCCGGTCAGTGAGCGCACTCAGCTCGGCTGCGCGCGCCGTTTTTTCTGGTTGGCGGGCGTAGTGGGCGATAATGCGGCGCGTGACCGAGGGAGCGAGCAGGGCGTCACCGGCCGCGACGACGCGTACCGCCTTGATGAGGTCGTCGGCGGGAGCGTTCTTGAGAAGGAACCCACTGGCTCCGACGCGCAAGGCTTCGAAGATGTAGTCGTCGCGCTCGAACATGGTCAAGATTACGACGCGAGCGTTCGCTTGACCCTCAATCCCCACGATGCGGCGGGTAGCCTCCAGCCCGTCCATTATTGGCATCTGGATGTCCATCAAACGTCAGATCGGGTAGCAACTGGCTGGCGGCGGCCACCGCGGCGATGCCGTCGTCGGCCTCGCCCACGACTTCGAGGTCGGCCTCGGCCTCGAGGATCATGCGGAAGCCGGCGCGGACCATGGCCTGGTCGTCGGCGAGCAGGATCCGGATACTCATGATCGCTGCAGCAATGGGAAACGGGCCCGCACTCCGAACCCGCCCTCGGATCGGGGTCCAGCCTCGAACTGGCCGCCGTGGAGGATGACTCGCTCCCGCATGCCGATCAGTCCGTGCCGGCGCCGACCGTTGCCCGCATTGGGAGCATTTTCGGCTCCCACCCCGTTGTCGACCACCTCGACCTCGAAGACCGTCTCCCGGTAGCGCAAGATCACCGAGGCCGTGGTGGCCTTCGCGTGCTTGAGCGTGTTGGTCAATGCCTCTTGCACGATCCGGTAGGCGGACAGGTCCAGGCTTGCGGGCAGGGGCAGTTGGTCGCCTTGGAGATGGATCCCGACCGCGAGCTTGGCGTCGGACATCTGGGTGACGAGGTCGTCGAGTCGGCGAAGGTTCGGCGGCGGAGCCAAGGCGTCGGTCTCGCCGTCCTGGCGTAAGAACCCGAGCATTCGCTGCAATTCGCCCACCGCCTGGCGACTGATTCCCTCGATGGACGCCAATGCCTTGGTCGCCTGTTCGGGCCGGGTAGTCAGAACCCGACCGGCTGCGGCGGCCTGGATGCCCATCAGGCTTACATGGTGCGCGATGACGTCGTGGAGTTCTCTGGCCACCCGCACCCGCTCTTCCAGGACTTCCCGGCGGGCGTTCGTCTCCTTTTCAGCCGCCAGCTGGGTGGTTCGGGTCTCCAGCTCCGCCTCGCGAGCTCTACCGATCCGCACGCTGTTGCCCAGCGCGTAGACGGCCACCGCCCAGACGATCAAATGCAGGCTGTACGCAGCCATGCTGATGCCCGCCCTCAGCCCACTGCTCACGTCCGGCAGATTCGATGCGGCCACGTAGGTCTGCGCGGCCACCAGGGCCGCGCCGAAGGCAACGACCCACAGCCGAGTCCGCCGGGGCTTTGCCCCGTAGGCACACGCGCTGTACCCCGCGAGCAGTACTGCGAGCAAGGTGATCTCGTTTTCGACATTGAGCAGCGCCAAGGCTGCCACCTGGGCAGTGGCAGCCAGCGCGAACGCGGTGAGCGGTGCCCGGCGCCGCCAGGCCAACGGGACCACGATCGCGAAGATGGCCGCCCCTACTCCGAATGTCGGCGGCGCAGGCGGCAGGACATCCCCCGGTCGCTGACCCACGTAGCGATACTCGAGTAGCCCCCAGGTGAGGCCCGCGATCAGCAGGACGACGGTGAGCACGCCGTCGACGAGGCGGGGGTGCCGCGTGGAGACGGAGACGTGCTTGATCCAGGCGTTCATGACATGACCTTAACCGAACATGTCATGTGGCTCATCCGTCTTGTGGCAGATCTGCCCTCCTCCTTTCGATAGATATCCCGATCATTTGCGATACGACCGGAGGCAGTCCGCAAATCTGTCGTGGCGGAGATTGACGAGAGTTCGACCTGACTCATAGGCTCTAAATGTCAGGCAGTCTCCACGAACGGGCCATTCGTCAGCGCGACGGGAGATACATGCTCTCTTGGATACGGGCGATATCGACCCACGCAATAAACCATCTCGTCAGGCAGGGAACTACGAGTCATGGAACAAGCGCTACGCAACGAACACAGGGCCACGGAAGC
This sequence comes from Pseudonocardiaceae bacterium, assembly GCA_035640155.1. Classification (GTDB taxonomy): domain Bacteria; phylum Actinomycetota; class Actinomycetes; order Mycobacteriales; family Pseudonocardiaceae; genus JALYQB01. Next base: position 46,724 of record DASQWR010000223.1, on the reverse strand, counting down.
TCAGGCGTTTACCCTCGCCGAGAGGAGCACATCACACACTACTATAAGCCCCTCGCGGCCATCTGCAGACGCCATTCTACAGATATGGAGGCCTGCCGTATTAGATGGTGTCCGTCACCTCGTTGGTCGGCGGCATGCCGTCACCCTGGTTCGGGAACTGATGGCGCGACCCGAGCAGCACGGTACGCCGCGTAGCCAAGATTACCCAGTGCTCGTTTTCGAAGGTGCGCGAGGGAGTGGCAAGACAGCCCTGCTGGCCTGGATGGTCACTTTGCTGGACCAGCGTGTCCCCTATGGTCAGATCGACTTCGAGAAAAGCCGGCACACCGCCACTTCAGAGGTGCTCTCGGCCCTTGCTTTCGAACTCAGCAAAAGATGTCGGCGGTACGGCGTGCTGCGCTTCCCGCGGTTCACCGTCGGGCAGCTGGTGATGCACCAGGATCTCGACCTGGACAGTCAATTTCGCGCTCGTCAACAGGTCCGATCGGCACTGGAAAAGGAGCGCAACATTGGCACAATGCGACAGATCCTTGAGGAGACCGCCGGCGACGCGCTGGCGGGTGTTGGTGTGCCTCTGTCTGATGTTGCTAAGCGCGTTCCTAAGCTGGTCTTGGACGTGGTTCTGGACCGTCTGACCGAGTGGGCTCCGGGGCGGCGACTCGTTCTCGGGTCATTTCACGACTGGTACGGCCACCAGGGACGCAACCGCACCAACGACGCCCTCGACACGCTGGTGGATCTGAACCGCTGGGCCCGAAACTCCGACGACGAGGACAGCCGTCAGCGGATCGATCAGCTGCTGTGGGACGCGTTCCTGGCTGACCTGTGCGACCAGTTCACCAGCAGTAGAAGGGCTGGCGAGCTGTCGCTGAACTGCGTGATCCTACTCGACAATGTGGACACCCGGCTGGGTCAGATGTTCGTGAACGGGCTGGTCCAGGCGCGCCGGCAGCGCGCTGTGATGGACGACGACACTCCTGATCCGCTCACCGTGGTGGTAACCAGCCGAGGGGAGCTGGCTGACGTACCGGCCGAGAAGGTCGAGCTCACCGCGGCGAAGGGCGAGGTCCGCTGCCGTGCGAGGCACGAGGGCGTTACCACCCGCTGGTGGTGTCGATACCGTCTCGCGGACCTCACCCAGGACGAGATCGGCAGCATGGTGTCCGCGCTCGCGCTGCGCGAGGGCAACAACCAACGGTTGACGCGAATGGTCCACCAGCTGACCGATGGGCACCCGGCGTCCACCCGACTGCTTCTGGACGCCGTCGTCGAGCGCTCAGAGCACCGCGACGCGCCATCCAGGGTACTCGACCAACTGGAACCCGCCACCCAGTCGGCCCGGATGACGGTTGTGGAGAGGATGCAACGGCGTCTGCTCGGACAATTCCCTGAGGAAGTACTCGACGATCTGGTCACCTGCGCTGGGGCCCGGGAGCGGCAACACGCAGTGCGGCTAGCGACCAGCAGCGCGCTGCTGACTTGTAGCCAGGCCACCTACATGGCGATCATTGACCCCGTGCTGTGGCCCGCCACCGCTGGGGCGGGCCCGCTGCTACTGCGCCGGCTCCTGCTGCGCACGCTGGCTCGGCGCGACGGTGTCGGCTCCCGCAACTGGTCGGAAATTTTCGACTGGCACCGCGCCCACTGCGCGGCATCCGGCGACCAAGCGGGTGAGCTGTACTACGCACTCGCCACCGGCGATCTCGCGTTCGTGACGCAACGCTTGCATGAGCGACTTGTCTTTGATGAGGCGACCTCGTGGCTGGAGCTGCTGACAACAGTCACCACGGCCCCTCGATGGCCGCGGCGGCCGGGGGACGTTTCGGCTATTCCGATCGATCAAATGTGCACCTTGGTCCGCCAGGTCGATCTCCCGTCGCCGCTCGTGCCGTTGACGAGGCTCATCGCGTGCCGGTGGATCACTGATGACCCGTTCAGCGGCAGCCGCCTCCGTGGTCTCCATCTCCAGATCGCCGCTGACTACACCGCCCTTGCCGGGGAGTCACCCTGTGGCGCTGAGCAGCTGTTGTTCGCCGCCCAGAACCACCATCGAGAGGCTGAGTTGTGGACCTGACGCCCGAGGTTTACCGCTAACACTGACCACGAGCCAATGGCGAAGGGAATGGGATGACTAGCACATTACTCGACACCTTCGAGCCGCCGGACACGTCGCGAGGACGACGGCGCCGCTGGCAGAATCGAATTGTGATGGCTGTTGTGGGAGTGCTCCTCGTCCCCGCCGGGTGGTTTGGCGTCACAACAGCGCTACACGCCTGCGGAGGACTTGGCTCGGGTGTGACCAGGGTCGACGACGAGTGCATCGGTGTGACCGACGGCTTCTACGTCTTCGGCCCTGCTTATGCCGATGTCGAGGCCAAGATCGCCCGGGAGAACAAGCGGGTGGTCGAAGAGGTGAGAAAATCCGGGGACAAGCCCGTTCGCGCCGTCACGGTCGCGCTGTTCCTGCCGATGACCGTCGACGAGACCAGTCCGATCGACGTGGAAGAGGTCCGCCATCAGATGGAGGGTGCGTATACGGCTCAATGGCGCGTCAACCGCGCACCGATCGCCGGCGATCCTGATCCGCTCATCCGGCTCGTGTTGGCTAATGAGGGTAGCCACCACCAGCAGTGGGCGCCGGTGGTGGACCAACTTGCGAGCATGCGCAACGCGGACGCACCTCTCGTCGGCGTGATAGGATTAGGAGTCAGCATTGATGAAACCAGGGACGCCGCGCAACGTCTGAGTGAAGAAAACATTCCCATGGTGGCCACCCTCGCCACCGCCGACTCGCTCAACTACCAGGACTATCCTGGCTTTGTACGGGTAGTACCGAGCAACTACGACCAAGTCGTCGCGCTCCGAAAGTACCTGGATCAGAAAAGGATCGACTCGGCCATCCTCGTCCAAGACACAAACCGGGATCTCTTCGTGGAATCCCTAACGAACAACTTCACCACGCTACTGGGGGACCTGATCCTGTATCCCACCCAGGCATTCAGCGGCAAGTCGACCCCCGCCGAAGCCACCGCAAACATTTTCGCCCCCGTCACATCTAATATCTGCGGCGCGCAGCCGTTACCTCAGGTGGTGCTCTTCGCCGGACGGAAGATCGACCTACCCAGCTTCTTGCTTTCCCTCGAGGCGCGGACTTGTCGGGAAACGCCGATAACGGTCGCCACCGTCGGGTCGGACACCGCGGCCCTCGCCGATGAGCCTGCGCTGGAAGAGACTAGGCTCCGCGAGGCGAACATCGTGGTCGCCTTGGCCACCTCGGCCGATCCACTAAGCTGGGAGGTTGGCAGAGCAAATCGACCCGACGGCTTCATCGAATTCCTCTCGTCGTTCGATGACCTCTTTGGAGCAAAAGATCAACTCACTGATGGCGAGGCGATCTTGACCTACGACGCCCTGCTGACCGTCGCCCGGGCCATCCGGCTCGCGGCCGAATCGAAGCCGGCCGGGGTCGCCCCGTCATCCGCGGACGTGACCGCTCAAATGCCCAACCTAAACACCCTTCACTCCATATCCGGAGCAGGTGGGACCCTGAGCTTCCGCGCGCGCGGGAAGGACACCGGCAACCCCTGCGGCAAACCGGTTCCGATGCTGGAGCTCCCACCCGGCCCGCCGATCGAACTGGTCTACATGACATGTGAATAACCGGAGCCGGCGTGGGAAAGCAGTCCGCACAGGCCGATCTGACCGCGTCGGCGAAGCCGTGTCCTGCGAGGTACACCACGAACGCGGCGTTGTCCCAGACGAAGTCGACCGGCGGGAACCGCGAGCCGGCCACCGCGGGCAGGGCGACCTCGCGGTCCACATCAGGGCACTGCGGGCACCTCGTCGCGGCGGGCCACCACCGCGGCGATCAAGGTGGTGATGGGCACCGCTGCGACCAGGCCGATGCTGCCGACGAGGGTGCGGACGACCTCCTGCGCGACGTCCTGCGCGGTGATCAGGGTGCCGAAGCTCTGCCCGGACACCGAGAACGCCAGCATGACGGGCAGGGCTGCTCCGGCGTAAGCGAGCGCGAGCGTGTTCACCGCCGAGGCGATGTGGTCGCGCCCGATCCGCAGGGCGGCCGTGTACAGCTCGCGGCTGCTCAGATCGGGGTTCGCCCGGCGTAGTTCCCACACCGCACTGGTCTGCGTCATCGTGACGTCGTCGAGCACGCCCAGCGCGCCGATCACCACCCCGGCGAGGAGCAGGCCGCGGGCGTCGATGCCGGTGCCGAGGACGGCGATGAGATTGGCGGTGTCGGCGCCCAGGCCGGTGAGGCGGGTGGCCGCGGAGAACGCGGAGCCGAGCAGTCCGATCAGGCCGAGGCTCAGCAGCGTGCCGAGAACGGCGGTGGATGTCCGTGCGGACACCCCGTGGGACAGGTAGAGCGTGCCGAACATGATCACTCCGGCACCCAGCACGCCGACCACCACCGGGTCGCTACCGGCCAGGATCGCCGGAAGCAGGTACACCAGCAGCACCCCGAAGCTGAACCCGAGCGCAGCCAGCGACGCGAGCCCCTTCCACCGACCCAGCAGCACCACCGCGACCGCGAAGAGCACCGCGAGCCACAGCATCGGAGCGCTCCGCTGGAAGTCCCGCACCTGGTAGGAGCTCGGGTCCGCCGGGTCACCACCGGTGAAGGCGAGCACGACGCGGTCCCCGGTGGCGACGCTCGGCGTGCTGGGTTCGTCCGGCAGGACCTGCTCGATGGTGGCGCCGGACGCCTCACCGTCCCGCAGGAGGATGGTAAGCGCAACGCACTCGGGCTCCTGTCCCGTGCCGGCCCCGTCCACGCTGCACGGAGTGGCGCTGGTCGCGATCACCTCACCCTGCACCGGCCGCTGCCCGAACCCGATGTCGCCCGCGGTGGGCGGGTTGTCACTGGGCCAGGTCAGCGCCACTCCGACGAGGGTGGCCAACGCGAACGGCACCAGCACCAGGGCGAGCAGCGCCCGCACCCGACCCGACGCCGGCTCGACGGGACCGTGACCATGGCCGTGACCCGCCGGTGCAGCCGGTGCACTGGCGAGGCGGTGGCGGGCATGGGACGAGGTCGGCGTGGAGGAGCCCATCACCGACATCCTGCCCGCCCCGTGCTGGTCGGGGCCCACCCGGGTGGGAACGGGCTCGGCGACACTGAACCCGTCCCGGACGCGAGGGAGCCCTTGATGACCTACCTGCTGTTGGCCGGCGCGATCGTGCTGGAGGTGATGGGCACGATCTCGCTGCGGCTCTCCGACGGGTTCTCCCGTCCAGCACCGGCAGTCCTGGTGGTCATCGGGTACCTCAGTGCCGTCGTGCTGCTCGCGCAAGTACTGGCGCGCGATCTGCCCGTCGGGGTGGCCTACGCCATCTGGGCGGGCGCCGGAGTAGCACTCGTGGCGCTGATCGGTGCCGCGTTCCTGGGCGACACCCTGAGTTGGGTGCAGGTGGGCGGCGTGGTGCTGGTGGTCGCCGGCGTGGCAGCCCTGGAGCTCGGTCGCCCGCAGTGATCGCGCAGGCGACCTGCCACATGGCTCAATGTGGCACACGTTGTGACGTGACTGCGGATGAGGATGGAGTCTCGAACTGGTGTTCGATAGGCTTCCGGTATGCGATGGGACAACCTGATGCTGTCGCCCGACGAGGACGCGCTCTTCGGTGCGGACCGCGTTGTGGAGCGTACGTTCGACACGCCCGAGTTCCGGGGGATGACGTTCTACGAGGTGCGCGCCCGGTCCGTCATCAACAAGGTCCCGGGCGGTTCGCGCCTGCCGTTCGGCTGGACGATCAACCCGTACCGCGGCTGCTCCCACGCGTGCCGCTACTGCCTCCGGGGTGACACGCCGATCTTGATGTGCGATGGGCGCACCAAGCCGATCGCCAATCTCAGAGTCGGCGACACGCTCTACGGTACCGCGCGCCGCGGCGCGTACCGGCGGTACACGAGAACCGAGGTGCTCGCCCACTGGTCCACGATCAAGCGGGCCTACCGCGTCATCCTCGAGGACGGCACTGAACTAGTGGCCAGCGGCGACCACCGCTTCCTCACCGGACGCGGCTGGAAGCACGTCACCGGCACGACCTCGAGTGCCCGTCGTCGGCCACACCTCACCACCAACGACGAACTCCTCGGTACCGGCCAGTTCAGTCGCGGCCCGGACCACGGTCCGGCCTACCGCCGCGGCTACCTGTGCGGCATGGTCCGCGGCGACGAGCACTTGGCGACCTACTCCTACCCGCGTGCCGGGAGGATCCGCAGCGACGTCCACCGGTTCCGCCTCGCGCTCACCGACCTGGAGGCGCTGGACCGGTCGCAGGAGTACCTCGAGTCCGTCGCGGTCACGACTCAGTCGTTCGGCTTTGCCCCGACAACACCGGAACGCCGGGGGATGACCGCGATCAGGACCCCGACGCGGGTGGGTGTCGACGTCGTACGGGAGGTCGTCCGTTGGCCGGACTCACCCACCGACGGGTGGTGCCGAGGTTTTCTCGCCGGAGTCTTCGACGCCGAGGGAAGCTGCTCGGAAGGAGTGTTCCGGATCTCCAACACGGATTCTGAGATCATCGACCAGACGACTGCCTGCCTACGCCGCTTCGGGTTCGGGTACCGGATCGAGGACGGAGGTCGGACCAACGGTCTGCGGTCGGTCCGGCTGCTCGGAGGTCAGTGCGAGCAGCTCCGCTTCTTCCACACCGCCGACCCGGCCATCACTCGCAAGAGGTCGATGGACGGCGTCGCGATCAAGAACAAGGCGCAGCTGCGGGTGGCGTCGGTGGAGGACCTCGGGCTCGAGCTGCCGATGTGCGACATCACCACCGGTACCGGGGACTTCATCGCGAACGGCGTGGTGTCGCACAACTGCTTCGCCCGCAACACACACGAGTACCTCGACCTCGATGCGGGCATCGACTTCGACACGAAGGTCGTGGTGAAGGTCAACGCACCCGAGCTGGTGCGGGTCGAGCTGGCCCGGCCGCGGTGGGCCGGCGAACACATCGCGATGGGTACCAACGTGGACTGCTATCAGCGCGCCGAGGGGCGCTACCGGCTGATGCCCGGCATCCTCGCCGCGCTGCGGGACGCGCGGAACCCGTTCTCCATCCTCACCAAGGGCACGCTGGTGCTGCGCGATCTCGACCTGCTGAGGGAGTCGGCGGAGGCCACCGACGTCGCGGTGAACCTCTCGATCGGGTCCGTCGACGCCGCGGTGTGGCGCGACGTCGAGCCCGGCACGCCGTCCCCCCGTGCCCGGCTTGGGGCATGCCGCACGCTCACCGACGCGGGCATCGGCTGCGGCGTGCTGATGGCGCCGATCCTGCCGCACCTCACCGACTCATCCGAGCAGCTCGACGCCACCGTCCGGGCGATCGCCGAGGCCGGGGCACGCAGCATCTCCCCGCTGGTACTCCACCTGCGCCCCGGCGCCCAGGAATGGTACCTCGGCTGGTTGGAGCGGGAGCACCCGGAGCTTCTGCCGCGCTACCGGGAACTCTACGGCCGCGGTGCCTACGCGCCGAAGTCCTACCAGGTCGACGTCGCCGCGCGGGTAGCCCGGCTCGCTCGGCAATACGGCGTCGGTCGAGCGACGCCGGCCGAGGCCCGCGGCGCCGTGCTCGCGGAGGGCCGACCGGTTCGACGGCCTGCCGAGCAGCCCACCCTGCTGTGACGTCGGCGCCATTGTGTGACGGCCGGCGGCGCTACTCACACCCGGTCAACGGGGAAGCCAACTGGCGCCGTCCTCCAGATACATGATCGTGGCGCAAGTACAAACACCTGCGGCGAGCGCCCTGACGAGCAGGCAGGACCCTGGCCGACATCAAACGGGCCCGGCAGGGCTCCTCGCGCACTGGCGATGGGAGGCTCTGCAACGACGACTCAACACGAGCCGGATGACAGGAGCCCGGTGGGCTGGGATCCAGGCTCAGATGGTCATGGCTGAGCGGACCTGGTCGTGGGCATCGGAACTTCCGGCGCCGGTGGAGGTGATCCGGCCCGCTGTCATGACGTAGTAGCGGTCGGCGGCCGCCAGGGCGAAACCGACGTGTTGTTCGACCAGCAGGATTGACAGGCCCCCGCGGGAGACCAGGGAGAGGATGGTCTGCTCGATCTCCGCCACGACGGACGGCTGGATGCCCTCGGTCGGCTCGTCCAGAATCAGGATCCGCGGCTGGATGATCAATGCCCGGGCGATGGCAAGTTGCTGGCGCTGGCCGCCGGAGAGTAGTCCGGCCCGACGCGACAGCAGCTCACCCAGAGCCGGGAAGAGGTCGAGCATCTCGGCGATCAGCTTCCTGCCGTCTCGCCGGGTGTCCGCTACCAGTTCAAGGTTCTCCTCGGTGGTCAGTTGTGGGAAGCACTGCTGTCCTTGCGGCACGTAGCCCAGGCCGCGCTTGACCCGCTCGTTGGGCCGCATCCGGGTGATGTCCTCGCCATCGAGCAGGATCCGCCCGAAGGTGGGGCGCAGTAGCCCGACCGCTGCCCGCAGCAGGGTCGTCTTGCCGGCACCGTTGTGTCCCAAGACGGCGACGACCCCGCCGGGCGGCACCTCCACGCTCGCGCCGTGCACCACGGCGGTCCGGCCATAGCCGACGTGGATGTCCGTCATCTCCATTCCCATGCCCAACGTCACTGCACGACCTCCGCCCGGCCGAGGTAGACCTCCTGGACACGTGGGTCGGCCTGTACCTGGGCGACCGTGCCCTCGCTCAGCACCTTTCCGGCATGCAACACGGTGACTGAGGCTGCGAAGGACCGCATGAAGTCCATGTCGTGCTCGACCACAATCACGATGCGCTCGGCGCCGATCCGGACCAGCAGCTCACCGGTCTGGACCCGCTCGTCGGTACTCATCCCGGCCACCGGCTCGTCCAGCAACAGCACCTGCGCGTTCTGCACCAGTAGCATGCCGATCTCCAACCACTGCTTCTGGCCGTGCGCCAGGACACCTGCTTGGGTGTCCCGCAGTCCGGTCAAGCCGACGCTGTCCATAGCCTCCTCGACCTCCGGGGGTACCGACGAGCGGCGACGAAGCAACGACAGCGGCTTGCGGCCCGCCCCAGCCGCGATGTCGAGGTTCTGCAGAACAGTCAGTTCCTCGAAAACGCTGGCAGTCTGAAAGGTACGTCCAATACCGAGCCGGGCAATCCGGTGCACCTTCATGCCGATCAGTTCGGTACGGCCGAACCGGGCTGACCCGGTGGCCGGGGCCAGTCCAGTTATTGCGTCGGCCAGAGTGGTCTTACCCGCACCGTTGGGACCGATCAAGAACCGCAGGTCGCCCTGTCGCACTGTCATCGACACTCCGTCGACTGCTACTAGCCCGTCAAACACCACCCGCACGTCGGACAGTTCGAGGTAGTCAGCGTTCATCGTCATCGGCTTGTCTCCGATTCGGCGGAAACCCCGGACAGCGGCTCCGGCGGCGGTGGTCCATCGAGCTCGGCGCGCTGCACGGGCGAGGGCGGTTCGGTGCTGGGGGTGCGGGCATCAGCCCGGCGACGCCGCAACACCGGAACCAGCGACGACAGCCCACCCGGCAGGAAGGCCACCACCAGCACGAACAGTGCGCCCTGGAAGTAGGTCCAGGACGAAGGGAAGCTCTCCGACAGCGTCGTCTGTGCGTAGGCCACCATGAGTGCTCCCAGCGCCGGGCCGAACAGCGTGGCCCGACCGCCGATCGCCACCCCGATCACGAAGGAGATTGACGCCACGACACCGACGTTGACCGGTGAGATGATTCCGACGAGGGGCACGAACAGCGCGCCCGCAATACCGGCCATGGCAGCGGCCAGCACGTAGGCCACGATCTTGATGTTGGCCGGGTCGTAGCCCAGGAACCGGACCCGCTCTTCCTGGTCGCGGACCGCGATCAGCAGCTCCCCGTATCGGGAGCGGTAGAGCTGCCACACGATCAGCAGCATCAGCAGCAGTGTGACCGCAGCGATGTAGAACAGCATCCGTTTGTTGACCGGGTCGAAGAGATTGTAGCCGAAGAACGAGCGGAAGCCGTTGAGCCCGTTGAACCCGCCGATGGTGGCTACCTGGCCGGTCAGCAGGGTCGCGAAGGCCACCGCCAGCGCCTGGGACAGGATGGCGAAGTACGCCCCACGCACCCGCCGACGAAAGATCGCGGCACCGAGCCCGAGAGCCACCAGTGCGGGAATCAGGACCACTCCGAGCAACGTCACGCCGGGGGAGCGGAATGGTTCCCACCAGAAGGGAAGCCGACCCGAACCGTACAGCCGCATGAAATCCGGCACCCCGGACGGTCCGGCGTCGGCCAACTTCAGGTGCATGGCCATCACGTAGCCGCCCAGTCCGAAGAACACGCCCTGCCCGAGCGTCAGCATGCCGCCGCGCCCCCAGGCCAGGCCGATCCCTACTGCCACGATCGCGACGCAGACGAACCGGCCGAGCAAGGACAGCCGGAAGTCCGAGAGCACGGCCGGAGCCAGCACCAGCAGCATGAACGCACCGAGAACGAAACCGAGCAGCACGCCGCTGTTGGCCGTGAGCTTTGCGGGGAGCCGACCGGCGAGCTTGGCGGCGGGCACCGTCATGCCAGGCTCCTGGTCCGGAGGCTGAAGATGCCCTGTGGCCGGATCTGCAGGAAGACGACGATCACCACGAATACCATGACCTTCGCAATGCTGGCCGTGGTGGAGTACTCGAACGTGGCCTGCAGCAGACCGAGCCCGAAAGCCGCGATTACCGCGCCCCTGATCTGTCCGATGCCGCCCGCCACCACGACCAGGAAAGCGTCGACGATGTAGCTGGTGCCCAGGGTGGGGCCGGTGGAGCCGAGCAGGGTGAGCGCCACACCGGCGATCCCCGCCAGACCGGAGCCGATGAAGAACGTGAGCCGGTCGGTACTCCTGGTGGAGACGCCGGCCGTCTCGGCCAGGTCACGATTCTGCACGACGGCGCGGATCCGGCGTCCCAGCGGCGTTGCCTTCAGCAGCAGCGACAGGCCGACGACGGCGGCTACTGCCAGCGCCAGGATGAACAGTCGGGCCGCCGGCAACTGGATGACGCCGAGGTCGACGCTTCCGGACAGCCAGCCCGGGGCACGCACCTCGACGTTCGGCGCCCCGAAGATATCGCGGGCCGCCTGTTGCAAGATCAGCGCCACCCCCCAGGTCACCAGGAGGGTGTCCAACGGGCGGTGGTACATCTGGCGGATCAAGGTGGCCTCCAGGATCACGCCCATCAACCCACCTATCAGGAAGCCGAGTGGAACGGCCAGCAGCAACGAGATCCCAGCGTCGGCGATGAAGCCCTGGGCGACGAAGGCCGTATAGGCGCCCGCCATCATGAACTCGCCGTGAGCCATGTTGATCACGCCCATCTGACCGAACGTCAGGGCCAGCCCGAGGGCGGCGAGCAACAGCACCGAGCCCAGCGAGAGGCCGGCCACCAGCTGGTTGAACAGGGCTTGCATGCCGGTGTCCTTTCAGCCGGTGAGGCCCTTCGCCCAGTCGTAGGTTCTGAGGAAGGGATCCGGCTCGACCGGGGCACCGGAACTCCATTCGGTGTAGATCAGCCCGTCCGGACCGACCCGGCCGATCAGTGCCGTCTTGGCGATGTGGTGATTCTCGCCATTGACCGTCACGATCCCCTCCGGGGCGTCATAGCTCACCCCGCCTGCCGAGTTGCGGACGTCGTCCGTCTCGAAGGACTGTGCCTTCTCCACGATCGCCTTCCACAGGAACAGTGACGTGTACGCCGCCTCCATCGGATCTGAGGTCACTCGGTTCTGGCCGTACTTGGCCTTGAAATCCTGCACGAAGGCCCTGTTCCGCGGCGAGTCGATGGTCTGGTAGTAGTTCCAGGCAGTCAGCTGGCCCACCAGGTTGTCCACGCCGATGCCGCCGACCTCCTCCTCGGCGATCGACACCGACACCACCGGCATCGCGTCCGCGGTCAGACCAGCGTTGCGGTACTCCTTGAAGAACGCCACATTCGAGTCACCGTTGAGCGTGTTGAACACCGCGCCGGCCCCGGCCGAGCGCACCTTGTTGACGATCGTCGTGAAGTCGGTGTGACCCAGCGGCGCGTATTCCTCGCCCTTCACCTCGATACCGTTGGCCTTGGCGTACGCCTTGATCTCCTTGTTCGCGGTGCGTGGGAAGACGTAGTCGGAGCCCACCAGGAACAGCGATTTGATGCCTTTTTGCTTCAGGTAGTCGAGGGCAGGAATAATCTGCTGGTTCGTCGTCGCCCCGGTGTAGAAGATGTTGGGCGACGCCTCGAGGCCTTCGTACTGCACCGGGTAGAACAGCAGTGAGTTGGCGCCTTCGAACACGGGAAGCATCGCCTTGCGGGATGACGACGTCCAGCCGCCGAACACCGCCGCCACGCAGTCAGAACTGATCAGCTTGGTGGCCTTCTCGGCGAAGATCGTGGGTTCGGACGCCCCGTCTTCGGTCACGATCTCCAACTTCTTGCCGAGCACACCCCCACCGGCATTGATCTGCTCGGCGGCCAGGATCAACGAGTCGTTCACAGTCTTCTCACTGATCGCCATGGTGCCGGACAGCGAGTTCAAAAACCCGATTTTCACTGAGCTACCGGAGGTATCAACGCAGGACGTCGCACTCGCCCCGGAATCCCCCACCCGACTACCGCAGCCGGCCGATACGAGTACCGCAATCGTCAGGACGGCGGCTGCCCGCACCACACGCGCCCGGGTTCGCAATGCGACCATAGCGATTCCTTTCGCGCCAGGATCAGCAGGACAAGTCAGTTAACGGTGGCTTCCTCGGGCATACGGTACGAACGAGGTGTGACGGGAACGTTGCACGTCTGGGTCGGCAGTGTTACATATCACCGGTTTGGGTGATACCCAGGTGGGTGTAGCGTCACCAGTCGCGACATCGCGAGCCTCGCTGGCCATCGGCCCGGTCACGGCCGCCGCCCCAGAGCTCCTGTGCTACGCACGCTGCTAAAGGCGGGTGGAGAAGCGGCCGGAGACACGATTAGCCTCAGGAGGTTCCGTCATCGGGAGATCGAGGAGCCCGCGCCCGTGATGCGCACCCATTCCGCCGGCTCGCTGCGTGCCGAGCACGCCGGGCAGACCGTCACCCTCGCCGGGTGGGTCGCCCGCCGCCGCGACCACGGAGGGGTGATCTTCATCGATCTCCGGGACGCGTCGGGGATCGCGCAGGTGGTGTTCCGCGAGGGTGAGATGGCCGAGGCCGCACACCGGCTGCGCGCCGAGTACTGCATCCAGGTGATCGGCACAGTGGGGCAGCGTCCGGCGGGCAACGAGAACCCCGACCTGGTGACGGGCAGCATCGAGGTCACCGCCTCCGCGTTGGAGGTGCTGAGCGAGGCGGCGCCACTGCCGTTCCCGCTGGACGAGCACCTCGAGGTGGGAGAGGAGACCCGGCTGCGGCACCGCTACCTCGACCTGCGCCGCACCCGTCCGGCCGCGGCGATGCGGATGCGCAGCGAGGCCAACCGGGTGGCGCGCAGCGTGCTGCACGACGAGGACTTCGTCGAGGTGGAGACCCCGACCCTGACGAAGTCGACCCCGGAGGGGGCCCGTGACTTCCTGGTGCCCGCCCGGCTGCAGCCCGGGTCCTGGTACGCGCTGCCGCAGTCGCCGCAGCTGTTCAAGCAGCTCCTCATGGTCGCCGGGCTCGAGCGGTACTACCAGATCGCCCGCTGCTACCGGGACGAGGACTTCCGCGCCGACCGCCAGCCGGAGTTCACCCAGCTCGACATCGAGATGAGCTTCGTCGACCAGGACGACGTGATCGCGCTGGGCGAGCGCATCGTGGTGGCGCTGTGGGCCGAGCTCGCCGGGTACGCGATCCCGACCCCGATCCTGCGGATCAGCTACGCCGACGCGATGGCGCGCTACGGCACCGACAAGCCCGACCTGCGGGTGGACCTGGAGCTGACCGAGCTCACCTCGTTCTTCGCTGAGACCCCGTTCCGGGTGTTCCAGGCCCCCTACGTGGGTGCGGTCGTGATGCCCGGCGGCGCCGACCAGCCGCGGCGGCAGTTCGACGCCTGGCAGGAGTGGGCCAAGCAGCGCGGCGCCCGCGGGCTCGCGTACGTCACTGTCGGGGCGGACGGCACGCTCGGCGGGCCGGTCGCGAAGAACCTTGCCGACCACGAGCGGGAGGGCCTCGCGAAGGTTGCCGGGGCGGAGCCCGGTGACTGTGTGTTCTTCGCCGCCGATCACCCTTCGGACGCGCGGGCGCTGCTCGGCGCGGCCCGGGTGGAGATCGGGCGCAGGTGCGGGCTCATCGACGAGTCGGCCTGGTCATTCGTGTGGGTGGTGGACGCCCCGCTGTTCGAGCCGGTGGACCGGACCGACGACGTCGCGGTCGGCTCCGGACGCTGGACCGCCGTGCATCACGCCTTCACCTCGCCGACCCCGGAGTGGATCGACCGGTTCGAGGAGGACCCAGGGGCGGCGCTGGCCTACGCCTACGACATCGTGTGCAACGGCAACGAGATCGGTGGCGGCTCGATCCGGATCCACCGCGCCGACCTGCAGCAGCGGGTGTTCGCCGTGATGGGCCTCGGCGAGCAGGAGGCGCAGGAGAAGTTCGGCTTCCTGCTCGACGCCTTCCAGTACGGCCCTCCGCCCCATGGCGGCATCGCGTTCGGCTGGGACCGGATCTGCATGCTGCTCGCCGGTGCGGCGTCGCTGCGCGACGTCATCGCGTTCCCGAAGTCCGGCGGCGGCCTCGATCCGCTGACCGGCGCGCCCGCCCCGATCACGGCTGCTCAGCGTGCCGAGGCTGGCGTGGACACCCCATTGAGATCCCCCCGCGGCGGCCCGGACCGCTAGGCTCGGCCGCGATGACCACCGACCTCGCGGATCTCCTGCCCCATCCTGACGGCTCGGCCGGCCGACCCGATGTGTGGGAGACGGTGCGGGCGGCGGAGGGTCTGCTCACCGACCGGATGGGTGCCCAGGTAGAACTCGCCGACCCGGAGGACCTCGGCGGCAGCGTCCGATCGATGGTGCTCCGCGTCCGGGTGGCCCGCAACCCGTTCTCCCTGCCGCGCACGCTCGTGGTCAAGCACACCACCGCTGCGGTCCCGGAGGACTGCGGGGACCCCTTCGCCCGCGAGGCGGCCAGCTGCCAGCTGTTCACCGCGCTGCACCCGGATCACCGACCCGGACCCGCCCTGATCGCCTCCGATGCCGGCCGGCGGTTGCTGGTGCTGGAGGACCTCGGGCGCTCTGCCACCCTGGCCGGCACGCTGATGCGGGGGGAGTCGACACAGGCCGTGCGGGCGCTGCTGGACTGGGCACGCGCCCTGGGCCGCCTGCACGCCGCCACCTCGGGCCGGGAGGCCGACTTCGCCGCGCTGCTGCGCCGGCTCGGCGAGCACGGCACCCCCGACCCCGTCCGGGAGCAGGGTCGCACCGCCGTGACGAGGCTTCCGGATCTGCTCGGTACTGCGCTGGGCGTCGCCACGCCCGCCGAGATGCGCGCCGACGCTTGCCGCGCCGCCGAGCTGCTCGCCAGCCGACACTACCGGGCGTACAGCCCGGCCGACCTCGGCCCGGACAACGCCGTGGTCGTCGGGCGCACGGTGCGGTTCATCGACTTCGAGTCCGGCGGCTTCCGAACCGCACTGCTCGACGCGGCCCAGCTGCGCGCTCCGATGCCGTCTTCGTGGTCGGGCTACGCCATCCCGCGCCGCCTGTCCCAGGCGATGCTCTCGGCCTGGCACGCCGAGGTGGCCGCGCTGTGGCCGGAGCTCGGGGACCGGGCCGCCTCAGCCGGGTTGGTGCTCGACGGGCAGCTGCTGTGGACCTGGTTGAGCACCTGGCGGGTGCTCTCGGCCCCTGATCTTCGCCGGTACGCGCCCGCGCTGGTGGACCGGTGGGAGGGCCTCGCCGAGGACGCGGCCGCGACCGGACGCACCGCACTGGCCGAGCATGCCGCAACAGTCGCCGCGGCATTGCGCGACCGCTTCGACGTGAGCGGGGTGGCGTTGCCACCGTACCCGGCGCTGCGCTGAGCCTCGTCGCGCACCGGCCCACCGGAGGGCAGACCGCCCGCCGCGCTGTACTCTGCCCGCGCGGTACGCTGATTCGCCCGCCACGGGCGCGACGAGCAGGTTCGGCCGCGCTGGTTCCCGAAGCGAGGAGGGGTACGTGTCGGCAGGACAGATCGCCGCGATCATCGCCGCCGGTGCATTCGTGCTACTGGTGCTGCTGCTGGCCGTGCCGCTGATCAAGCTCGGACGCACCCTGGACGAGGCGACGGTGGCGATCCGCAAGGCACACGAGAGCAGCGACCCGCTGCTCTCCGGCGCCAACACCACCCTCACCCACGTCAACACCCAGCTCGAGCGATTCGACGGCATCTCGGCCAACGCACGTTCGGTGACGGGCAACGTCTCGGCGCTGACCTCGCTGTTCACGGCCACCCTGGGCGGCCCACTGGTCCGCGTCGCAGCGCTGTCCTACGGGTTGAACAAGGCGGTGCAGCGCCGCCGTCAGAAGAAGGCCAAAGCGCCGGACGCCTCGTTCACGCGGCCCGCTCGGCGCCGGCCCCGGATAGGAGGCCGTCGGTGAAGCGGAGTTTCTGGTTCAGCCTCGGGGTCGCCGCTGGCGTCTCCGCGACCCGTAGAGCGAGGGGTGCCGCGCGCCGGCTCACTCCGGCCGGCGTCGCCGAGAACGTCGGCGACGCGGTTCGCGAGCTGGCCGCTGCTCTCGGCTCGTTCGGTGCCGACGTGCGTGACGGCATGACCGAGCGGGAGGCCGAGTTGCGTGCCACCCTGGTCGCCCGCACCGGCATCGACACCACGCCGTACGTCATCGACGGTGGGAGGGTTGCGCGGCCCTAGGGAAAACCTGCCTCCGTGCCGCCATACCACCGCGACCGCATGTCCTTGGCATGTCCTTGGCGCATGTGGCCACTGCCGAGGAAGAACTCCAGCCGTGCAGACCCACGAGATCCATCAGCGGTTCCTGACCCACTTCCAACGCGCTGGACACACCGTGGTGCCCAGCGCGTCGCTGCTGCTCGATGACCCGAACCTGCTGTTCGTCAACGCCGGCATGGTGCCGTTCAAGCCGTACTTCCTGGGGCAGGCATCGCCGCCCTACCGGCGCGCGACCTCGATCCAGAAGTGCGTGCGCACCCCGGACATCGACGAGGTCGGCAGGACTACCAGGCACAACACCTTCTTCCAGATGGCCGGCAACTTCTCGTTCGGCGACTACTTCAAGGAGGGCGCGATCGCGCACGCCTGGAAACTGGTCACCGGTTCGCGGGACGGTGGCGGTTACGGGTTCGATCCGGACCGCATCTGGGTCACCGTCTACACCGACGACGACGAGGCCGAGCGGCTGTGGCGCACCGTCGCCGGGGTGCCCACCGAGCGGATCCAGCGCCGGGGCATGGAGGACAACTTCTGGTCCATGGGCGTGCCCGGCCCGTGCGGCCCGTCCTCGGAGATCTACTACGACCGCGGCCCGGAGTTCGGCCGCGAGGGCGGCCCGGTGGTGGACGAGGACCGCTACCTGGAGATCTGGAACCTGGTGTTCATGCAGGATGAGCGCGGCGCGTCCACCGGCCCCGGCAAGAGCGACTTCCCGGTCCTCGGCCCGCTGCCCGCGCAGAACATCGACACCGGGATGGGCATCGAGCGGGTCGCGCTTCTGTTGCAGGGCGTCGGCAACGTCTACGAGACCGACCTGCTCCGCCCGCTGATCGACCGAGCCGAGGAGCTGTCCGGCCGGCGCTACGGCGCGGACGCAGGCGACGATGTGCGGTTCCGGGTGCTCGCCGACCACGCTCGCACCGGCGTCATGCTCATCGGCGACGGGGTCACCCCGGGCAACGAGGGACGGGGCTACGTGCTGCGCCGGCTGCTGCGCCGGATCGTGCGCTCGACCCGGCTGCTCGGCGTCACCGAGCCCGTCCTCGGCGACATCGTGCCGGTGGTGCGCGACGCCATGGGCCCGACCTACCCCGAGCTCGTCACCGACTTCGAGCGGATCGACGCGATCGCCCGCGCGGAGGAAGATGCCTTCCTTGCCACCCTGTCGGCCGGATCGCGGATCTTCGACACCGCTGTCCAGCGGACCCTGGCCACCGGCAGAGCGCAGCTCTCGGGCGAACAGGCGTTCACGCTGCACGACACCTACGGGTTCCCGATCGATCTCACGCTCGAGATGGCCGCCGAGGCCGGGTTCACCGTCGACGCCGAGGGCTTCGCGGAGCTCATGGCCGAGCAGCGCCGCCGGGCCAAGGCCGACGCCACGGCCCGCAAGACCGGGCACGGCGACCTGGGGGAGTACCGGGTGGTGCTCGACGCTCACGGTGCCACCGACTTCCTCGGTTACACCGACCTTGTGGCCGAGGCCCGGGTTGTCGGCCTGCTCGTCGACGGTGTCGGGGTGCCCGCCGCGGGCGAGGGCACGGGAGTGGAGGTCGTGCTCGACCGCAGCCCGTTCTACGCCGAGAGCGGCGGGCAACAGGCCGACACCGGGCGTCTGGTCGGCGACGGGTTCGTGGTCGACGTCAGTGACGTGCAGGCGCCGGTGCCGGGCCTGACTGTGCACCGCGGGCGGGTGACGGCCGGCGAGGTGCGGCTCGACGCTGCGGTCTCCGCCGAGGTCGACGTCGCCCGTCGCCGGGCGGTCGCGCGCGCACACTCCGCGACGCACCTGGTGCACTCCGGTATCCGCCGTGCCCTGGGCGCCAGCGCCGCGCAGGCCGGCTCGCTCA
The DNA here is from genome assembly GCA_035640155.1 of Pseudonocardiaceae bacterium. Lineage (GTDB taxonomy): Bacteria > Actinomycetota > Actinomycetes > Mycobacteriales > Pseudonocardiaceae > JALYQB01. The sequence continues at coordinate 28,022 of DASQWR010000223.1, read as the reverse complement.
ACGCGCCCGGTCGACTGCGGTTCGACTTCACCTCACCCGCCGGCGCGGTGCCACCAAGCGTGCTGACCGATGTCGAGGACGAGGTCAACGAGGTGCTGTTGCGCTCGATGGCCATCACCGCCGAGGTGACCTCGATGGAGGAGGCGCGGCGCACCGGCGCGATCGCGATGTTCGGTGAGAAGTACGGCGACGCCGTCCGGATCGTCACCATCGGTGACTACTCCAAGGAGCTGTGCGGCGGGACGCATGTGCCCAACTCCGCTGAGATCGGGCTGGTGAAGCTGCTGTCCGAGGCGTCGATCGGTTCCGGGGTCCGCCGGGTCGAGGCGCTGGTGGGGCTCGACGCCTTCCGCTTCCTGGCCCGCGAGCACGTGCTCGTCGCACAGCTTGCCGAGCAGTTCAAGGCGCGACCGGACGAGCTGGTCGACCGCATCGGTGCGACCGTGCAGCGACTGCGTGCCGCGGAGCGGGAGCTGGAGGCGCTCCGCGCCGCTGCGGTGCTCTCCTCAGCAGCAGCGCTTGTGGCGGATGTCGAGCAGGTGGGTGGCATCGCGCTGGTGGCCGCGTCCGTGCCCGATGGGGTCGGCGGCAACGACCTGCGCGGGCTGGCGCTGGACGTCCGGGCCCGGCTGGGGGACCGGCCAGGGGTGGTGGTGCTGTTCAGCGCTGATCCCCCCGCGGGCAAGGTCGCGTTCGTGGTGGCCACCACGGCCTCCGCCCGGGAACAGGGTCTGAGCGCCGGCAAGCTGGTGCCCGTGCTCGGTCCCGCGGTCGGCGGCCGGGGCGGTGGCAAGCCGGACCTGGCCCAGGGTGGAGGTACCGAGCCTGCCGGCGTCCCTGCCGCCATCGATGCGGTGCGCCGCGAGCTCGCCGGCTCGGGAGCCGTGTGAGGCTCCCCCAGCGGCGAGCTCCCGACCCCGGGCCGGGCCGGCGTCTGGGTGTCGATGTCGGCTCGGTGCGGGTCGGGGTGGCCTTGTCCGATCCGGCGGCTGTCCTGGCGAGCCCGCTGGTTACCCTGACCCGCGACCGGCGCGGCAGCACCGATGTGGACGCACTTGCCGCGCTCGTGACCGAGCATGAGGTGGTGGAAGTGGTCGTCGGGCTCCCCCGGACGCTGGCCGGCCGGCATGGCCGGGCAGCCCGAGAAGCCGAGGCCTACGCCGCGTCCCTCGCGGACCGGGTGATGATCCCGATCCAGCTCGCGGACGAGCGGCTGACGACGGTGCGCGCGACGCGCGTACTCGCCGAGCGAGGGGTCCGCGGCAAGCGGCAGCGGGCCGTGGTCGACCAGGTGGCCGCGGTGGAGATCCTGCAGTCCTGGCTGGAGCGCCGCGCTGGTGCGGGCGGGAGGCCGGAGGATGACTGACGACCTCGGTCTGTTCAGCCGTTCGGCCGACGGGCACACCCGTCCCGTGGAGGGGGTGGAGCGGCGGCACCCGGCGTGGCAGGCCCGTGAGCAGCAGCGCCGCCGTCGCCGCCGGGTGGTGCTGCTCGCAGCGCTCGCGGCGGTCCTGCTGGTCGCCGGGACGGTGTGGTACGGACTGCGGGAGCTGACAGTGCTGCGCGCTGTGCCGGACTATGAGGGAACCGGTACGGCGGGCGTGGTGGTGCGCGTGGAGCAGGGCGACCCGACCAGCGCCATCGCGACGCGCCTCGCGGCTGAGGACGTGGTGGCCAGTGCCCGCGCCTTCACCCGGGCCGCCGAAACCGTCCCCCGGATCCGGTCGGTCCAGCCTGGCTACTACCAGATGCGAACCCGGATGTCCGGTGCCGCCGCGGTCGCGATGTTGCTTGATCCGGCGTCCCGTGTCGGTCATCTGGATATCCGTGCCGGGACCCAGCTCGATGACGTTCGGCAGCCCGACGGCACGGTCCAGCCCGGCATCCTGTCGCTGCTCTCGCGGGCCAGCTGCGCTCAGATCGACGGTGCCCGCTCGTGCGTGAGTGTCGAGCAGCTGCGCGAGGCGATGGTGCAGTCGCCCCCGGCCGAGCTCGGGGTCCCGGCGTGGGCTCATGAGGCGGCCGCCCGGGTGGACCCGGTTCGCCGGCTGGAGGGCCTGATCATGCCCGGGCGTTACGACGTGCGACCGGGTTCGGCTGCCGTGAACCTGCTGACCCAGGTGATGTCCACCTCCACGGCGCGGCTGCAAGGGGCGGGGATACCCGACATCGCCGCCGCCACCGGGTTCGGCCCCTACGAGGTACTGATCATCGCGTCGATCATCGAGAAAGAGGCCATCGCATCCGACTTCGGCAAGGTCTCGCGGGTGATCTACAACCGGCTCGCCGCGCCGATGCCACTGCAGATGGACTCGACGATCAACTACCCGCTGGACCGGCAACAGATCACCACAAGTGACGCTGACCGGGCACGGCCCGGGCCCTACAACACCTATGTTGCGCCGGGACTTCCCGTCTCGCCCATCGGAACGCCGAGCACCGAGGCGATCAACGCGGCGGTGCAGCCAACCCCAGGGCTGTGGGCCTACTTCGTGAAGTGCCAACCCGACGGCACGTCCTGCTTTGCCGTGACCTTCGAGGAGCACCAGCGCAACCGCGCCGCAGCGGCCGCCAACGGTGCGTTCGGTGGCTGACGCCGCGCACTGCGCGGTGGTGGGCCGGCCGGTGTCGCACTCGCTCTCGCCGGTGTTGCACCGGGCCGCGTACGCCGCGCTCGGGCTCGACGGCTGGCGCTACGACGCTGTGGAGTGCGACGACGTTGTGCTGCCCGGTCTGGTGCGGAAGCTGGGCCCGGAGTGGGTCGGGCTGTCGGTGACGATGCCCGGCAAGGTGGCGGCGCTGCAGGTGGCGACCGCGGCGAGTGAGCGGGCCCGGGCCGTTGGCGCGGCGAACACCCTGGTGCGCACGGGCGAAGGCTGGGTGGCCGACTGCACGGACATCGACGGGGTGATCGGTGCATTGCGCGCCGCCGCCGGTTTCACCGCGGGGGAGCGCGCCGTGCTGCTGGGCGGCGGTGGCACCGCCCGGGCGGCGCTGGCGGGGATGGCCTCGCTCGCAGTCCGCGAGGTGACCCTCGTCGTGCGGGACGCCGAGCGCGCCGCTGCCACCCTGCACTGCGCCGAGGTCCTCGGCCTGCGGGTGCAGGTCGTGGGGTGGGACGACGGTGGATTGGCCGAGCGGTGCGCCCGGACGGCGCTGGCGGTGAGCACGGTGCCGGCGACCGCGTCGGCGCCGGTGGCGGCCGCGGTCGCCGCGGCCCCCGTCGTGCTCGACGCGGTTTACTCCCCGTGGCCCACCCCGGTAGTTGCCGCCGTGACGGCGGCCGGGGGACGGCTCGCCAGTGGGCTGGACATGCTGCTGCATCAGGCGTTCGGCCAGGTCGAGCAGTTCACCGGATGCCCAGCGCCGCGGGCGGCGATGCGCGACGCGCTGCGCGAGGCAACCGGCGGGATGCACGCCCTGCCGCTCTGATGGGGCTGTTGGAGCGCGGGATATGAACGGCGGGTGAACGCGTCAGGCCCGATCCCGCGCCCGGCTAAGTGCCCGCGAAGAAATAGTCTAGGTCAGTGTGGGCGTGTCGCGGTTGGGGGCAGGAGGGTGTAGTTCCATTCGCCATGGAAGTCGTGGCGGGTCATCGGCAGGGCGTCGACCGAGCGGAAGCTCCCCGCCGCGACAGGGTGACGGCGGGTGCGCCTGATCGGCCGGTGTGAGCGCCGTGGCGAGCTGGATGCCGCCGGCATCCGAGGTGTGCTGCGTGACCAGCTGGGACTGGACTGCGATGACCTTGAGCTGGCTCCAGTGGCGCGAGGAATTGTGTTGGCCGTGGTTCAGGTTTGTTGAAGGTCGATGAGGGCTCGTCGAATAAGTTCTCTTGCCGCTTGTCCATAGACGGCTGATTGTTGGAGCAGGGTGAATGCTTTGGTATGTACGGCTATTTCTCGGGGTTGGGTGATGTCTAGTCCGGCTGAGATTGCTTCGACTTGCACTCGCTGTTCATCGAATATCCAGAAGCTTCCTTGGGCGAGGCAGTGGCGTTGGCCCGAGGATGGGATGATGCCGAGGCTCACCCGTGGCAGCGACATGACGGCGAGTACGCGATCGAGTTGTCCGAGCATTACGTCGGTGTCGCCGACACGTGTGCGTAGGGTTTGTTCTTCTACCACGAAGACGAAGCGCCGGGATCCGGTGTAGAGGATGCGTTGCCGTTCCATGCGGGTGGCGACGGCGTCGTCCACGTCGCCTGGCAAGTCGAGGAACTGGTTCCAGAATCTCAAGATGGCGGCGGCGTACTCGGCCGTGTGGAACAGGCCGGGTATGACGGTGTTCTCGTAGCCTCGGAACAGCTTTGTTCGCTCGTAGAGTGGAATGGATGAGGTTTGCGAACGTTTAAGCCCGGCGCGCATGTGGCGTTGCCACTCGACATACATCGACTCGATGGCGCGCACTGTCGCGATGAGGTCTGGTATCTGGTTTTCTGCGCCGCAGGCGCGGCACCAGGTCTGGATGTCGTGTTCGCTGGGGGCTTGGGCGCCGTGTTCGAGTTTGCTGATCTTCGTGAAGTGCCACTCGCAGGTGGCGGCGAGTGCCCGCCCGGTCAGGCTCGCCTCGGTGCGAATCTCTCGCAGGCGTGCTCCCAGTGCCTGGCGTGCCTGCTTGACTGGGGTGGTGGACACCTTCAGGACGGGGTGTACTGGTTGTGCGGGATAGCGATCTTCCATGCGTCCTCGAAGGCCGCCGCGCACGCCTCAACCACGTCTGGGTCGGTTGTCACTTCGTGGTCAAGGACATGCCCGTCCCCGGAGAAGTGGGTAAAAGCGACTGTCTGGCGGTCGAACATCCAAAAGTCATTACCCGGCAGCAGGAGCTTTGACACATGGCGCCGGGGCAGCCATCGAACATCTTCACCAGCACGAACAAGCTGTGCCGCGTCCAGCCACTCAAACCGGATGTAGTCGGTGACCGGTTCGGAGACGATACGCAGCCTGCGCAGCGTCTTACCGCCCTCGGTGGTGCGCTTCATCAGCTCAAACCACGGCTGCCACCATTGGGCTTCAGTCTCAGGGCCCAACGGCTCGCCGTGTAACCAAGCGTGGAACCTGTCTTTCTCAATGTTCGTGGCATATACGTCGCGCATCTCCAGATGTACGGCTTCGCGTTGAAACGTCGTGAGGAACTGGTCGCGCTTATCCTCCGAGATCGGCTCCACGAACTACCCTCCCACCAGCAGTGTGACCATGGCCGCCTTCGTGACCTGCACGCAGGCCTCGTGGGCGGGCATGCTCATCTGGCTCAGCGCCTCGGTGTCGTTGACCCGTTTGCCTTGGACGATGTAGTTGCCACCCGCCGTGACGGCGACGATGGGCGCCATCACGTTGCTCACCGCACCGTCCAGGCCGTCCAGTGCGAGATGGTCCAGCAGCGCGGCCGGCACCTCCACCACGGTCTCGTCGTCGGGGATGGTGATTCGGGCCAGGGTGGCGGCGTCGGTGACGATCCATCCCTGCACCACGTAGGAATCCTGGTCGGTCGCCTACAGGGTGGGCGAGTTGGTCGGCGTCGAGTTCTTGCCGAGGAACCGTAGCTTCACAGTTCTTCTCCCATCGGAAGCTTGCCGAATGTTGCTGAATCATGGCCAGCATTGGCCCATGCGAGCAACACGTCAAGAGTCACCACCACCTGGATGTTGACATCCAGGTGGTGCCCCTGTAGTCCAAGGATGAGGTAGAAGTCACCAGATTGATCTTACATCAGCTCCCACCCAGCATCGGCCTTCCGAACTCTGCGCCAAGCGCCGTGAGGCTAATTCGAGCAACGTCACGCAACTTCCTTCCAGGACGACCAAGCGCAGCCCTAGCGTCACGGGGCATGACGACCACCGCTGATGGCCGACGTGTTGAGTTCCCCGCTGAGCCGGCCCGTCCGGCGGTGGCTCACTGTGTCCAGGCGACCTTGTACCGGTTCTTCGGCGAGGAACTATCCGAGCTGCTTGACACAGTGCTGGCCGGTGATGTCGTCTCCGACCGGGCCGCCGCCGAACGTTTGGTGCGCTCGGTCGGCGCGCTGGCACACCTGCATAAGCGCCACTTCATCGACGTCCGCGGCCGGTGCGCGCTGTGTTGGCCAGTGCCACGCCGCTGGTGGCGTCCATGGCCCAGACGGTCCACGTGTTCGGTGCACGCGGCGTTGAGCTATTACCTACGGCATCCCCCGACATCGGGCTCGCAACCCTCACCGAGCCCAAATCATCGTTATTGAAGCCCATGATCTCTGGCTCTACTGGCCGTACCCCCGAAAAAAGATCAACAGGGCCAACGGCTCGACGTGCACGCTGGTCAGTAGGCAATCCCTTGTCGGTGGATGTCCCGTGGCCCGTGACGGACGTCGAGATCTGGCCCGGTTGCCACACAGTTGGACACACAGCCCTCGCTGCTCGCACCTGCGGTCCAGTGCGAACGGCGTTCGGGGCGGGTCGGATCCACGGGGAAGCCTGTCCACAGACGACGGGTTGTCCACAGCGTGCCGCCCGAGTCCTTGATGGGCACTCGGTTCCCGGTGAGGCTCGATGCCGTGGCTGGGACGGTGTTGCTGGGCTGCGCGGGTCTCGCCGCCGGGTGGCTGGTGCGAAGCGTGCTGGCGCGGCTGCGCCGCGGTGCCCGGGTCCGTGCGGGGCCGTGCGAGCTCGGCGTCGCGATGTTGTGGGTCGTCAGCGGGTGGCCGGGTGCCTGGACACCCGTGCTGCTGGGTCTGGGCTGGCTCACCGTCGCGCTCACCGCCACGGACCTTGTGCACCACAGGCTGCCCGACGCCCTCACGCTGCCTGCGGCACCAGTCGCGGTGCTGCTGCTCGTGCCCGCGGGCGGGCAGGTGGCGCTGCGGGCCGCGCTGGGTGCGGGGCTGCTGGTGGCAGCGCACGCCGCGGTGCACCTGGCGGCCCCGGTGGCATTGGGCGCTGGTGACGTGAAGCTGGCCGGCGCGGTCGGCGCGGTGCTCGGCGGCGTCTCGTGGTTCGCCCTGCTGCTGGGACCGGTGGTGGCCGCACTGCTGACCGCGGCCGTGGCAGTGGCCGGGTTGCTCGCCGGTCGGCTGGGGCGTTCGGACCCGCTGCCGCACGGCCCCGCGATGCTGGTGTCGACGTGGGTGCTCGCGGTACTCGCCCACGGGGCCTGAGCCGGCGGTAACGTGGCAGGATCGCGGTCGTGCTGCGCTGGATCACCGCGGGGGAGTCGCACGGACCCGCCCTGGTCGCCGTGCTGGAGGGCATGGTGGCCGGAGTCGAGGTCACAACCAAGGACGTGGCAGCCGAGCTGGCCCGCAGGCGGCTCGGCCACGGCCGTGGGGCGCGGATGAAGTTCGAGGCCGACGAGGTGGACGTGCTCGGGGGTATCCGGCACGGTGTGACGCTCGGTGGGCCGATCGCGGTGCGGATCGGCAACACAGAGTGGCCCAAGTGGGAGACGGTGATGGCGGCCGACCCGGTGGACCCCGACGTGCTCGCCGTGCAGGCCCGCAACGCACCGCTCACCCGTCCCCGCCCCGGACACGCCGACCTGGCCGGCATGACCAAGTACGGCTTCGACGACGCCCGGCCGGTGCTCGAGCGGGCCAGCGCGCGGGAGACCGCGTCCCGGGTCGCGTTGGGCACCGTGGCCAAGGCGTTCCTGCGCCAGACGCTGGGCGTCGAGGTGCTCTCGCACGTGGTCTCACTCGGACCGATGGATTCCCCGGACGGGGTGCTGCCCGGGCCGGGGGACCTGGATCGGGTGGACGCGAGCCCGGTGCGCGCGTTCGACGAGGCGACGTCGGAGGCGATGGTCGCCGAGGTGGACGCGGCGAAGCGCGACGGCGACACGCTCGGCGGCGTGGTGGAGGTCGTGGCGCACGGCCTGCCGGTGGGGCTCGGGTCGTTCGTGCACGCCGACCGGCGGCTCGACGCACGCCTCGCCGGGGCGCTGATGGGCATCCAGGCGATGAAGGGCGTGGAGGTCGGCGACGGCTTCACCACCGCCCGGCGCCGCGGTAGCGCTGCCCATGACGAGATGGCGCCCGGGCCGGGCGGGGTGGTGCGCTCGAGCAACCGCGCCGGCGGCCTTGAGGGCGGCATGACCAACGGCGAGGTGCTGCGGGTGCGGGTGGCGATGAAGCCGATCTCCACCGTGCCTCGCGCGCTGTCCACCGTGGACGTCGCCACCGGCGAGGCCGCGGTCGCGATCAACCAGCGCTCCGACGTGTGCGCCGTGCCTGCAGCGGGCGTGGTCGCCGAGGCGATGGTGGCACTCGTCCTCGCCGACGCCGCGCTGGAGAAGTTCGGCGGCGACTCCCTGGCGGAGACGCTGCGTAACGTCCGGGCCTATCAGGAGGCCTCGGCGGCACTCGGGGAGGGCGCCGCCTACGCCGACGAATGAGTGGAGATCGTGCCCTTGACCTGGGTGAACACGTCCCCTAGCTCGACCATCTTGTCTGCGCCGATCACCATCCGCAGGCCAGGGAGGAGTTCGTTCTCTTCCTCGGGCACGTGGCTTCGTACCTCGGCCATGAGATTCCGCAGGGCCGTCTCGAACTGGGTATCCCCTGGCTGGCCCTGCTTTAGCTTGCTCATCGCTTCCTTCATGCCCTTGTGCTCGGAGAGGGCACGATCAGCCATGCTCCGCCCGTCGGGGACCATGTCTCGCAGAGCCGGGTAGACCACCTGCTCCTCGGCGGCGGTGTGGGCGGTCAGCTCATCGATCACCTTGTCGACAAGCTGCCGGCGGTCACCGTCTCCGCTCTCCAACTGCCCGAACAGTTCTTCGAGCTGTTGGTGGTCGGAGGCTATGAGGTCAGTAAGTTCGGTGTGGTGGGTCATGGCGAGGCCTTTCGTAGGGAACAGATTCGGCACGATAAGCACCCGGCCACGGAATACCCGCTGCGACTCCGGCCGTAACCAGCTGTCTGACGCGGATAGTGCGGATACCTCGCATATGAGACGTACTGGTGGCGGGTAGCCGCTGCAGCCACTGACGATGAGCACCATCGGCGCGGCGTCCCGGCCACGGCGAGGCGATGGTGGCACTCGTCCTCGCCGATGCCAGTGGGTGATCGACTGCCGTCACGATCGCTTCGGGGCGGTCTGCTTGTCGGCGCCACGGACCCGGTTCAGCACGGTGTGGGCCTGCTGATCGACCAGGCGGGTGAATAGCTGCTGTGCGTAGCCGAACACGACCGCCCAGGCGAGGATCTGCGCGGACGTGTCCAGCGCTGTCAGTCCGGGTACGAACTCACCGCGCATGAGCAGCAGGCCGAGGAACGCGGTGACAGCGCCCGTCGGGAGCTTGAGCGCAGCGAGCGCGACGGGGAGGCCGTACGGCTCCGACGAGCCGCGGACCTGACGGAGCGCCCCGGCTGCCGCCACCGCCGCCGCGGTCAGCCCGATGAGTTCCACGAGGAGGAGGTCGTATCCGGTGGCCGTCCGCAGGACGGCATCATCGACGTCTCGCACCGCCGATGCACCGGCCGGCGGGAGCGTCGCCTCCGCGGTCGGGCAGACCAGCACCGTGCGCCCGTCCCGCTCCGGCGTGAAACACAGCGGCATCACGGCCGGGTTGACCAGGCCGAGCACCGCGATCCCGACGCCGACGAGGAACATGACAGTCGTCGTGGCGACCAGCACCGTCCGGAAGCTGTTTACCTGCAGCTGCTCGCGCAGTGCCGCCGAACTCGCGCCGCGCACGGCGGTCACGATCCTGCCGCGCTCCTTCTCGAGGAGGTCCAGCTTGTCGGGTGGCTGCTGCGCGCCGCCGTTCGGTCCGTCCCGGTCATCGCGCTTCTTCCTGCCCACTTCAAGGGCGATGCGCTCGAACTCCTGCCGGCGTGGGTCGCTGGCGACGAGATGGCGCTGGACGTGGTTGAGCAGGCTCGGCATCTGGCCGAACAGGTAGCCGACCGGCGACACGTTCAGGAGCTGCGCCTCGGCGGCGTCGAGGTTCCCAAGCGCCCGCTGGATCAGCGGACCTCGGGAACGAAAGCGCCGCCTCGAGGTAGCCGCCTCCCGAGCCGCCGCCAGCAGCTGTGCGATCGCCTTCGCCATGTCTTCTGAGTGCGCGTGCCGGTAGTTGCACAGAACCCAGTTGCTCAGCGATTCGAGTTCCTTTGCCCGCGTCAGCGTGCCTTCTCGCCACGACCTCGCGGCCGGTCCGCCCACCTCCGCAGTCATGGCGATGTGCGGCGGGCAGGGCGGGTCTGTCGGAACGGTACCGCCAGGCATCCCCATGCGGCGGACGGTACTCGCCAGCGAGCCCGGTCTCAGTGGGATTACGTGAGGTCGGTTCGCCCGAGCATCGAGTCCGCCAACGTCGCCGGGGTGCTGCTCGAAGGAAGGTGCAGGCTGCCGCGAGGATACGATTCCAACCGTGACGCAACGTGGGCCCGTGTTGATCCTCGTCGGTCCTCCCGGCTCGGGCAAGAGCACGGTGGGGCGGCTCGCTGCCCAGCGGCTGGGCCTCGCGTTCCGCGACTTCGACGACGACATGGAGCTGGCGCACGGGCTGTCGGCGGGCGAGCTCGTCGTCGAGCTGGGCCGGGAGCGGTTCCAGGAGCTGGAGCGGGAGCTGCTGGCGCAGGTGCTGCCCGAGCACAGCGGTGTGCTCGCGCTCGGTGGCGGGACGCCCACCGCTCCCGGCGTCCAACAGCTCCTGGAGCCGTTCCACGTCGTCTTCCTCGAGGTGGACCTGGCGAACCTGCTGAAGCGCGAGGGGCTCGTTCCGCTGCATCCCTGGTTGCTCCCCAACCCTCGGGCGCACCTGAGGCATCTGCTCCAGGAGCGCCGGCCGATCTACACGGCGGTGGCCAAGGCGATCGTGCCGACCAGCGGGAGGAGTCCCGAGGAGGTCGTCGAAGATGTCCTCGCCACCGTGCCGGGGACCGTCGACCGCTAGCACGGAGCTGGCCGGGAAGACGAGCGAGAGGACCGCAGGTGACGGAGCTGGCACGGATCCGGGTGGCCACCGCGGCGCCCTACGACGTGGTCGTCGGGCGGGATCTGTCGGGCGAGCTCCTCGACGCCGTGCCGGCCGGCACCGCCGCGATCGTGCACCAGCCCACCGTGGCCGCCGCCGCGCAGGCGCTGTGCGCCACGCTGGAGGACGCGGGGGTGGACGCGCACCGCATCGAGGTGCCCGACGCCGAGGACGGCAAGAGCCTGGCGGTCGCGGGCTTCTGCTGGGAGGTGCTCGGGCGCATCGGCCTGGACCGCACCGGCACCGTCGTCTCACTCGGCGGGGGAGCGGTGACCGACCTTGCCGGGTTCGTCGCCGCGACATGGATGCGCGGGGTGCGGGTGGTGCACGTGCCCACCACGCTGCTGGCCATGGTCGATGCCGCCGTCGGCGGCAAGACGGGAATCAACACCGCCGCGGGCAAGAACCTCGTCGGCGCGTTCCACGAGCCCGCTGCCGTGCTGGTGGACCTCGCCACCTGCGAGACACTGCCCCCCGACGAGCTCGTCGCGGGCGTGGCCGAGGTGGTCAAGGCGGGCTTCATCGCCGATCCGGGGATCCTGGAGCTGATCGAGGCCGACCCGGCCGCCGCGCTGGACCCCATCGGCGACGTGCTGCCCGAGCTCGTCCGGCGAGCCGTCGTCGTCAAGGCCGAGGTGGTCGCTGCCGACCTGCGTGAGTCGCACCTGCGGGAGATCCTCAACTACGGCCACACCCTCGGGCACGCGATCGAGCGCCGGGAACGTTACCGGTGGCGCCACGGCGCCGCGGTGAGCGTGGGTCTGGTGTTCGCCGCCGAACTGGCCCGCCTCGCGGGCCGGCTGGACGAGGCCACCGCGCAGCGGCACCGCAGCGTGCTCGCCGCGCTCGGCCTTCCCACGAGTTACGCAGCCGGCGCGCTGCCCGAACTGATCGAGGGAATGCGGGCGGACAAGAAGGCGCGCGCCGGCACGCTCCGGTTCGTGGTGCTCGATGGGCTGGCCAAGCCGGGCCGGCTGGAGGGCCCGGAGCCGGAGCTGCTCGCCGCCGCCTACGCCGCCCTGGAGGAGCCATCGTGAAGGTGCTGGTGCTCAACGGACCCAACCTGGCGCGGCTCGGGACTCGCGAACCCGACGTCTACGGTGCCGCCACTTACGCCGAGCTCGTCACCCTCTGCCAGCGCAGTGGCGCCGAGCTGGGCGTCGAGGTGGACGTGCGGCAGACCGACTCCGAGGCCGACATGCTCGGCTGGCTGTACGAGGCCGCCGACACCGCCACCCCGGTGGTGCTCAACGCGGGGGCCTGGACGCACTACTCGATCGCCGTCCGGGACGCCGCCGCGCAGCTCACCGCACCGCTGGTGGAGGTGCACATCAGCAACGTGCACGCGCGCGAGCCGTTCCGCCAGCACAGCCACCTGTCCGCGATCGCATCCGGGGTGATCGTCGGTCTCGGCGTCGACGGGTACGCGCTGGCGCTGCGCTGGATCGCCGGGAAGTCCCGAGCAGGCACCGAGCGCGACCTGGATAGCACGAGCGGGTTGCACGATGCTGGGTAGCGTGGCACCCATGGTCCACGCCCGCCGGCGAGCGGCGCTTCGCGCCCAGCTACACGTCCACGACCTCGACGCCCTGCTGGTCACCGACCTGCTCAACATCCGTTACCTCACCGGGTTCACCGGGTCCAACGCGGCGCTGCTGGTGGATGCCGGGGGCGAGGAGCACACGATGTTCTGCACCGACGGGCGCTACGACACCCAGTCCCGCCGCCAGGTGCCCGACCTGCGGCGGGTAATCGAGCGGGCCGGTGACCTCCGGTTGGCGAAGGGGGCCACGGAGCGCGGTGTCGGCCGGTTGGGCTTCGAGAGCCACGTGGTCACGGTCGACTCGCACCTCGCCCTGGCCGAGGTCACCGGCCCGCACCGGCTACGTCGCGCGTCGCGCCTCGTGGAGCAGCTGCGGTCGGTCAAGGACGCCACCGAGGTGGCGGCGTTGCGCGCCGGCTGTGCCGCCGCCGACACCGCACTCGACGGGCTCCTTGCCGCGGGTGGGCTACGACCCGGACTGACCGAGCGACAGGTGGCCCGCGACCTGGAGGAGCGGATGGTCCAGGCCGGCGCTGCCGGGCCCTCCTTCGAGACGATCGTCGCCACCGGTCCGAACTCGGCGGTGCCCCATCACCGCCCCACCGACGCCAAGCTGCAGCGCGGGGACCTGGTGAAGATGGACTTCGGGGCGCTGGTCGAGGGCTACCACTCGGACATGACGCGCACCGTCGTGCTCGGTGCGCCCGCCGAGTGGCAGCGGGAACTCTACGATCTGGTGGTGGCGGCTCAGGCGGTCGGTCGGGACGCGCTGCACCCGGGGGCGGACGTGCGGGAGGTCGACGCCGTTGCCCGCGGCGTCATCGACGGTGCCGGGCGCGGTAAGGAGTTCCTGCACGGTCTCGGGCACGGCGTCGGGCTGCAGATCCACGAGGCACCGGCGCTCTCCCCGCGCGGGGTCGGTACACTGCGGGCAGGCATGACGGTCACCGTCGAGCCGGGGGTGTACCTGGCCGACCGGGGTGGCGTGCGCATCGAGGACACCCTCGTCGTCTCCGACGGCGAACCCGACCTCCTCACCCTGACCACCAAGGACCTCGTCGCGGTGTGAGACCCACTTGCCAGCGGCGGGGCGTCCGCACCGCCATCTCGACCACCACCATCTCGACCCCGGGAGTGACTCAGCTGACGTGGCCACCACCAACGACCTGAAGAACGGGCTCGTGCTGAACCTCGACGGCCAGCTGTGGGCGGTCGTGAGCTTCCAGCACGTCAAGCCGGGCAAGGGTGGCGCCTTCGTGCGGACCACGCTGAAGAACGTGCTGTCCGGGAAGGTCGTCGACAAGACCTTCAACGCCGGCACCAAGGTCGACACCGCCACCGTCGACCGGCGCGACATGACCTACCTCTACGCCGACGGTGCGGACTTCGTCTTCATGGACTCCGACACCTACGACCAGATCACCATCCCGGCGGAGACGGTCGGCGACGCGGCGCGCTACCTGCTGGAGAACAGCCCCGCCAACGTGGCGGTGCACGAGGGCACCCCGCTCTACATCGAGCTGCCGACCTCGGTGGAGCTGGTCGTCTCGCACACCGACCCGGGCCTGCAGGGCGACCGGTCCACCGGCGGCACCAAGCCCGCCACCCTGGAGACCGGTGCGGAGATCGCGGTACCGCTGTTCGTCAGCACCGGCGAGAAGGTCAAGGTCGACACCCGGGACGGCCGCTACCTCGGTCGCATCGGCAGCTGAGGTGGGCGCCCGGAGCAAGGCCCGCAAGCGCGCCGTCGACATCCTGTTCGAGGCGGACCTGCGGGGGCTCGACCCGGTGGCCCTGCTCGGCGAACGGGTGGGGGCACCCGGCCTGCCGCCGGTGCAGGACTACACCGTGGACCTGGTGCAGGGCGTGGTCACGCACCGCGAGCGCATCGACGAGCTGATCGCCGGGCACGCCCAGGGTTGGACGCTGAGCCGGATGCCCACGGTGGATCGCGCGGTGCTGCGGCTGGGCATGTTCGAGCTGCTCTGGGCCGACGTGCCCGACGCGGTGGCCATCGACGAGGCGGTGGAGCTGGCCAAGGCGCTGTCCACCGACGACTCGCCACGGTTCGTCAACGGGGTGCTGGGCACCATCGCAGGGACCGCCGAGCAGCTGCGGCTGTCGCTGAGCGACGGGTGAGCCCAGCGGTCAGTCTTCCTTGGCCGGGCGTGCCTCCGGCGGCAGCACCCCCCAGCCGATCAGCTGCTCGGTGAGCTCACCCGGGGACATGTCGTAGATGATGGCCAGCGAGCGCAGGTCCTCGGTGCGGATGGAGAGCACCCTGCCGTTGTAGTCGCCGCGCTGGCTCTGAATGGTCGCTGCGTAGCGCGCCAGCGGACCGACCTTGTCCACCGGCAGGTTCTGCAGCCGCTCCAGATTGATCACGATCTTGGTGGCGGGCTCCCCGCCGGAGGGGACCCGCCCCTCGGGGAGCAACTCGGCGACCGGTACGCCGTAGAAGTCCGCCAGCTCGGCTAGCTTCTGTACCGTGACTGCCCGGTCGCCCCGCTCGTAAGATCCGACCACAACGGCTTTCCACCGACCGCCCGACTTCTGCTCGACACCGTGCAGGGACAGTCCCTGCTGCTGACGGATGCCACGCAACTTCGATCCCAGTGCCTTGGCGTAGTCGCCCATCTGCGAGTCTCCGTTCGTCAGATCCGGCGGCTGGTGGCCGGCGAGTCGTCGCCTGGGCCGCGGAACGTGTCAGGATGATACGGAGAGTAATGCTGCGCTCCGTAACGTCCCCAGGTCAAGCGTGCTGCCTGCTACCCTTGCAATGAGCTCGCGGCGTCACTCTGATGGAGCAAGGGGAACGCCGCTGGTGACAGCCGGCACGGCTGGTATCGTCCCGCCCGGGTAGCCGCCCGGCACCTGACGTCCTTTAAGGACCCGCCCCGTGAGGCGGGAAAGGGGGTCGGCCGTGACGGCCGCGCAGCGCGAACTGCTCGCGGCCGCCGATGTCGCCCGCACCATCGCCCGTATGGCGCACCAGATCATCGAGCGCACTGCTCCGGACGCGGTGGTGCTGCTGGGCATCCCGTCGCGTGGGGTGCCGCTCGCGCACCGGCTCGCCGAATGCATCCGCGAGTTCACCGGCACCTCGGCCGCGGTCGGCACCCTCGACATCACGCTCCACCGCGACGACTTGCGCCGCCGGCCGAACCGCCCGCTGGCGGAGACGATGCTTCCGGAGGGGGGCCTCGACGACGCGCTGGTGGTGCTCGTCGACGACGTCCTCTGTTCCGGGCGCACCGTGCGCGCCGCTCTGGACGCGCTGCGCGAGTACGGGCGCCCCCGGGCGGTGCAACTCGCAGTCCTGGTCGACCGGGGTCACCGGGAGTTGCCGATCCGCGCCGACTACGTCGGCAAGAACCTGCCCACGGCGCGGGACGAGCAGATCGCGGTGCTGCTCGCCGAGACCGACGGCACCGACTCGGTGGTCATCCGGCGGACGAGGTCCTGATGCGTCACCTGCTTGCCGCCGACGACCTCGACGCCGAGACCGCCGTCCGGCTGCTGGACACCGCCGACCGGCTCGAGCAGGCCCTGGCCGGCCGCGAGGTGCACAAGCTGCCGACGCTGCGCGGCCGCACCGTGGTCACGATGTTCTACGAGAGCTCCACCCGCACCAGGGCGTCCTTCGAGATCGCCGGCAAGTGGATGAGTGCCGACGTGGTCAACGTCACGGCGGTCGGGTCCTCGGTGACCAAGGGGGAGTCGCTGCGAGACACCGCGCACACCCTCGACGCGATGGGCACCGACCTGGTCGTCCTGCGTCACCCCGCATCCGGGTCGGCGCACCGGATGGCCGGCTGGATCTCCGCACACGTCGTGAACGCCGGGGACGGCTCCCATGAGCACCCCACCCAGGCTCTGCTCGACGCGGCGACCCTGCGTCACCGGCTCGGTTCCCTGGCCGGGCGCCGAATCACGATCGTGGGGGATGTCCTGCACAGCCGGGTTGCCCGGTCCGGCGTCACGCTGCTGAGCACCTTGGGGGCACAGGTGCAGCTGGTCGCCCCACCGACACTGCTGCCCTGTGGCGTCGAGAACTGGGGCGTCGAGAACTGGGGTGGCCGGAACCGGCCGGTGACGGTGAGCCATGACCTCGACGCCGCGTTGCCCGGTTCGGACGCCGTGATGGTGCTGCGGGTGCAGGCCGAGCGGATGCACGGGGGGTTCTTCCCCTCCGCGCGGGAGTACGCGATCGACTACGGCCTGTCCGAGGCGCGGGCGGCATGCCTGCCGGAGCACGTCCCGGTGCTGCACCCCGGTCCGATGCTGCGTGGGATGGAGATCGCACCCGCGGTGGCCGACTCGCCCCGCTCTGCGATCAGCGACCAGGTCCGGAACGGGGTGCACGTCCGGATGGCCGTGCTGTACCACCTGCTTGCCGGCCAAGACGACCAGCAGCGGGGCCAAGACGACCAGCCGCGCGAGCAGGACGACCAGCGGCGCGAGCGGGCATGAACCAGCCGTTGCTGCTGCGCGGGGTCCGGCCCTACGGGGAGGGCGACCCGGTTGACCTGCTCGTCCGGGACGGAGTGATCGCGGAGCTCGGGCCGCGGCTGCGCGTGGCGGGTGCCGCGGTGCGTGAGGCTGGTGGGCTCGTCGCCCTGCCCGGGTTCGTCGACCTGCACACCCACCTGCGTGAACCGGGGCGGGAGGACGCCGAGACCATCGCCTCCGGCTCGGCTGCAGCCGCGCTGGGGGGCTACACGGCGGTGTTCGCGATGGCCAACACCGATCCGGTGGCCGACACCGCGGTGGCCGTCGAGCACGTCCACCACCGCGGGCAGCAGATCGGGCTGGTCGAGGTGCGCCCGGTCGGCGCGGTCACCGTGGGACTGGGTGGGCAGCGTCTCGCCGAGCTCGGCGGGATGGCCGCTTCCCCGGCACGGGTCAGGATGTTCTCCGACGACGGGCTGTGCGTGCACGATCCGCTGCTCATGCGCCGCGCGCTGGAGTACTCCACCGCACTCGACGCCGTGATCGCCCAGCACGCCGAGGAGCCACGGCTCACCGTCGACGCGCAGGCCCACGAGGGCGAGATCGCCGCGCGGCTGGGGCTCACCGGGTGGCCCGCGGCGGCCGAGGAGTCCATCGTCGCCCGGGACTGCCTGTTGGCCCGCGCCGCCGGCGCCCGGCTGCACGTCTGCCACGTCTCCACCGCAGGCACGGTGGACGTGCTGCGCTGGGCGCGGCAGCACGGCGTTCGCACGGTGACCTCGGAAGTCACCCCGCACCATCTGCTGCTCACCGACGAGCGGCTGGCGACCTACGATCCGGTCAACAAGGTCAACCCACCGCTGCGCACCGGCGGCGACGTCGAGGCGCTGCGCGGGGCGCTGGCCGAGGGCGTCGTCGACTGTGTGGCCACCGACCACGCCCCGCACGCCCCGCAGGACAAGGAGTGCGAGTGGTCCGCCGCCCGTCCGGGCATGCTGGGTTTGCAGACCGCGCTTTCCGTCGTCGTGCAGACGATGGTGCGGCCCGGGCTGCTGGACTGGCGGGGGGTGGCGCGGGTGATGAGCGAGCGGCCGGCCGTCGTGGGCAGGGCCACCGGCCAGGGACGCCCGCTCGCGGTCGGCGAGCCGGCCACCCTGGTGCTGGTGGACCCCGACGCCCGCTGGACGGTGCGGGGCGCGGAGCTCGCGAGCCTGTCCGCGAACACGCCGTTCGAGGGCATGACACTGCCCGCGCGGGTGGTCAGCACACTGCTGCGCGGCCGGGTCACCGCGGACGACGGGAAGGTGTGCCGATGAGCGTCGGGCAAGCCGCGCTGGTGTTAGAGGACGGCAGCGTCGCGGCGGGTGAGGCATATGGCGCGACCGGCGAGACCTTGGGCGAGGCGGTCTTCGCGACCGGGATGACCGGGTACCAGGAGACCCTGACCGACCCGTCCTACCACCGGCAGATCGTGGTGCAGACCGCCCCGCACATCGGCAACACCGGCTGGAACGACGAGGACGACGAGTCACGCCGGATCTGGGTCGCCGGCTACGTGGTGCGCGATCCGGCCCGGGTCCCGTCGAGCTGGCGGTCCCGCCGCCCCCTGGAAGACGCGCTGCGCGAGCAGGGTGTGGTCGCCATCTCGGGGCTGGACACCCGCGCGGTGACCCGGCGGCTGCGCGAGCACGGCTCGATGCGGGCCGGGATCTTCTCCGGTGCCGCACTAGCCGATCCCGGAAACGTCTCAGCGCTGCTGGCGCGGGTGCGGGACAGCCCCCCGATGGCCGGCGCGGACCTGGTCGGCGAGGTCACCACTGCGCAGCCCTACCGGGTGGCCGCGGACGGACCGGTCCGGTTCCGGGTAGCCGCGCTGGACCTGGGCATCAAGTCGAACACGCCCCGGATGCTCGCCGCCCGGGGCATCGAGACCTCCGTGCTGCCGGCCACCTCGTCGCTGGAGCAGGTGCTCGCGCTGGCACCCGACGGGGTGTTCCTGTCCAATGGCCCCGGTGACCCGGCCACCGCCGAACACGCCGTCACGCTGACCCGCGGGGTGCTCGCACACCGGGTGCCGCTTTTCGGCATCTGCTTCGGCAACCAGATCCTCGGCCGGGCGCTGGGCCGTGGCACCTACAAGATGCGCTACGGGCACCGCGGGCTGAACATCCCGGTTGTCGAGCACGTCACCGGGCGGGTCGCGATCACCTCGCAGAACCACGGGTTCGCCGTCGAGGGCGCGCCGGGGGAGCGCTTCGACACCGACTTCGGGCCCGCCGTGGTCAGCCACTCCTGCCCGAACGACGACACTGTCGAGGGGCTGACCTGCCTGGAGGCGCCAGCGTTCAGCGTCCAGTACCACCCGGAGGCCGCGGCCGGCCCACACGACGCGGCGCCGCTGTTCGACCGCTTCTGCGCGTTGATGGAGGGGCGCTGATGCCTCGCCGCGACGACATCTCCCGCGTGCTGGTGATCGGTTCCGGGCCGATCGTGATCGGGCAGGCCTCCGAGTTCGACTACTCCGGCACCCAGGCGTGCCGGGTGCTGCGCGAGGAGGGCCTGCGGGTGAGCCTGGTGAACTCCAACCCGGCGACGATCATGACCGACGTGGAGTTCGCGGACGCCACCTACGTCGAGCCGATCACGCCGGAGTTCGTGGAGAAGGTGATCGCCGCGGAGCGACCGGACGCGCTCCTGGCCACGTTGGGCGGGCAGACGGCGCTGAACACCGCGGTGGCGCTGCACGAGCGCGGGGTGCTGGAGCGCTACGATGTCGAGCTGATCGGCGCGGACATCGACGCGATCCAGCGCGGCGAGGACCGGCAGAAGTTCAAGGAGATCGTCCGCTCGGTGGGCGCCGAGGTGCCCGGCAGCGCGGCGTGCCGCTCGATGGACGAGGTGCGCGGCGCCGCCGGTGACCTCGGGCTGCCGGTGGTGATCCGGCCGTCGTTCACCATGGGTGGGCTCGGTTCCGGCGTGGCGCGCACTGCCGAGGAGCTGGAGCGCCTCGCGAGCGTCGGGTTGGCCGAGTCGCCAGTGCACGAGGTGCTCGTCGAGCAGAGCGTGCTCGGCTGGAAGGAGTACGAGCTCGAGCTGATGCGCGACCACCGGGACAACGTGGTGGTGGTCTGCTCGATCGAGAACGTCGACCCGATGGGCGTGCACACCGGCGACTCGGTCACCGTCGCCCCGGCCATGACGCTCACCGACCGCGAGTACCAGCACATGCGCGACGTCGGGATCGACGTGCTGCGCGCGGTCGGGGTGGACACCGGGGGCTGCAACATCCAGTTCGCGGTGCACCCGGACACCGGGCGCCTGGTGGTGATCGAGATGAACCCGCGGGTCTCGCGATCGAGTGCGCTGGCGTCCAAGGCCACCGGGTTCCCCATCGCCAAGATTGCGGCGAAGCTCGCCGTAGGCTACACCCTGGACGAGATCAGCAACGACATCACCGGCGAGACCCCGGCGTCCTTCGAGCCGACCTTGGACTACGTCGTGGTCAAGGTGCCCCGCTTCGCCTTCGAGAAGTTCCCCGGCGCGGACCCGACGCTCACCACCACGATGAAGTCGGTTGGCGAGGCGATGGCGCTCGGGCGGTCGTTCCCCGAGGCGCTGGGCAAGGCGCTGCGCTCGACGGAGACCACCGCGGTGGGGTTCTGGACCGTGCCCGATCCGCCTGATGCGTCCGCGCCGTCAGAGCTGGCTGCCCTGCGCACCCCGCACGACGGTCGCCTCTACACCGCCGAGCGCGCGCTGCGCCTGGGCGCGTCCGCCGCCGAGGTGGCGGCCGCGTCGGGGTTCGACCCGTGGTTCGTCGACCAGATCGCGATGCTGGTGGAACTGTCGGCGGCGCTCCGCGCGGCGCCGGTGCTGGACGAGCCGCTGCTGCGCCGCGCCAAGCGGGCCGGGATCTCCGACCGGCAGCTCGCGGCGCTGCGCTCGGCGGCCGGGGACCGCGAGCTCGGTGACGAGTGGTCGGTGCGGGCGCACCGGCACGCCCTGGGCGTGCGGCCGGTCTACAAGACCGTCGACACCTGCGCGGCGGAGTTCGCCGCCCGCACCCCGTATCACTACTCGACCTACGAGAGCTCGCCGGACTCCGAGACCGAGGTCGAGCCGCAGACCGAACGACCCAAGGTGATCATCCTCGGGTCCGGGCCGAACCGGATCGGGCAGGGCATCGAGTTCGACTACTCCTGCGTGCACGCGGCGCTCGCACTGCGCAGCGCACCCGACCCTCCCGGCGGCTACGAGACCGTGATGGTCAACTGCAACCCGGAGACCGTCTCCACCGACTACGACACCGCTGACCGGCTGTACTTCGAGCCCCTGACCTACGAGGACGTCCTCGAGGTGGTGGACTCCGAGCGCGCCTCGGGCACGGTCGCGGGAGTCGTCGTGCAGCTCGGCGGGCAGACCCCGCTGCGACTCGCCCAGCGCCTTGCCGACGCCGGGGTGCCGATCGTGGGGACCACCCCCGAGGCAATCCACCTGGCCGAGGACCGCGGTGCCTTCGGCGCCGTGCTGGACCGCGAAAGGCTGCCCGCACCCGCCTACGGCACCGCGACGTCCTTCGAGCAGGCGCGCAAGATCGCCGAGTCGATCGGCTACCCGGTGCTGGTCCGGCCGTCCTACGTGCTCGGCGGGCGCGGCATGGAGATCGTGTACGACGAGGAGACCCTGGCCGGCTACATCGCCCGCGCGACCGAGATCACCCCGGAGCATCCGGTGCTCGTGGACCGCTTCCTCGACGACGCCATCGAGATCGACGTCGACGCGCTCTGCGACGGCACTCCCGGTCCTGGTGGGGTCTACCTCGGCGGGATCATGGAGCACATCGAGGAGGCCGGCATCCACTCCGGCGACTCCTCCTGCGCGCTGCCGCCGATCGGGCTCGGTGCGAGCGACCTCGCCGCCGTGCGTGCCTCCACCGAGGCCATCGCCCGCGGCGTCGGGGTTCGCGGGCTGCTCAACGTGCAGTACGCGTTGAAGGACGATGTGCTCTACGTCCTGGAGGCCAACCCGCGCGCGTCGCGGACCGCGCCGTTCGTGTCCAAGGCCACCGCCGTGCCGCTCGCCAAGGCAGCCGCGCGGGTGATGCTCGGCGCCACCCTCGCCGACCTGCGCGCCGAGGGCATGCTGCCGGCCAGCGGGGACGGAGGCGACCTGCCGGCCGACGCACCGGTGTCGGTGAAGGAGGCGGTGCTGCCGTTCCACCGGTTCCGCACCCCCGAAGGCCACGGGATCGACTCGTTGCTCGGACCGGAGATGAAGTCGACCGGTGAGGTGATGGGCATCGCCGCCACCTTCGGCGAGGCGTTCGCGAAGTCCCAGGCCGCGGCGTACGGGCCACTGCCCACCTCTGGGCGGGTGTTCGTCTCGGTGGCCAACCGGGACAAGCGAGCCCTGGTGTTTCCCGTCAAACGGCTGGCCGACCTGGGCTTCGAGGTGCTGGCGACGGTGGGCACCGCCAACGTCCTGCGCCGCAACGGCATCCCGTGCACCGTCGTGCGCAAGCACTTCGAGGGCCCGGAGTCCGGTCGGGACAACCCCGTCGACCTGATTCTCGCCGGCCAGCTCGACATGATCATCAACACCCCGTACGGCAACCCCGGCCCCCGGGTGGACGGCTACGAGATCCGCACCGCCGCGGTGGCCCGCAACATCCCGTGCATCACCACCGTGCAGGGTGCCTCGGCGGCCGTGCAGGGCATCGAGTCGCTGCTGCGCGACGAGCTCACCGTGCGATCGCTGCAGGAGCTGCACGCCGCGCTGCACCGCGGTCGCAGGCCATGACTCCCCCCACCCACGGGAAATTCGGCGCACGGCTCGTCGAGATGGTCGCCGCGCGGGGGCCGCTGTGCGTTGGCATCGACCCGCACCCGGCGTTGCTGCAGCAGTGGGGGCTCGGCGACGACCCCGGCGGGCTGGAACGCTTCGCGTTCACCGCTGTGGACGCGCTGGCTGGGGAGATCGCGGTGGTCAAACCCCAGTCGGCGTTCTTCGAGCGGCACGGCTCCGCCGGGATCGCCGTCCTGGAGCGCACCCTCGCCCGGACCCGGAACGCCGGGGCGCTGGTGTTGCTCGACGTCAAGCGTGGCGACATCGGCTCCACCATGACCGCCTACGCGCAGGCCTACCTCGCCGACGGCGCGCCACTGGCCGCCGATGCGATCACCGTCTCCCCCTACCTCGGGGTGGGTGCGCTGGAACCGGCGTTCGCGCAGGCCACCCGCACCGGCCGCGGGGTGTTCGTGCTCGCCCGCACGTCCAACCCGGAAGGTGCGCCGATGCAGCGGGCCGGTCCCGCCCAGCACGTCGTGGACGCGCTGGGGGAGCGCAACGCCGGGAGCGCTCCACTCGGGGACCTCGGGGTCGTGGTGGGCGCCACCGCGGCGCCGGGGGAGCTCGATCTGCACGCGCTCAACGGACCAGTGCTGGCCCCCGGGGTCGGCGCGCAGGGCGCCACGCTGGACACCATGCCGAGGACCTTCGGTGCGGTACTGCGACACGTGCTGCCGGCCACCGCGCGGGACGTCCTGCGGCACGGCCCGGACCCGGCGGAGGTGCGCTCGGCCGCGCTGCGGGTGCGTGACGCTGTGGTCGCGCTGATCGCTCCCTGAGCCTGCGCCGGCCCTGTCGTGGCAGGTCGGCCGGGGAGCCCCCGGTTGAGCCAGTCCCGCTCTGGTGGGTACGGTCGCCGCACCGTTCCACATCCACTGATCTACACCTGCTGGACATCGACATCGATCGACGGAGGAGACCGTGCCCCTTCCCGAGCTGACCGAGGAGCAGCGGGCCGCTGCACTGGAGAAGGCGGCCGTCGCCCGCCGTGCCCGGGCCGAGCTCAAGGAGCGCCTCAAGCGTGGCGGGACCAATCTCAGCGAGGTCCTCGCCAACGCCGACAGCGACGACATCCTGGGCAAGATGAAGGTCTCCGCGCTGCTCGAGGCCCTGCCGGGAGTCGGCAAGGTCCGCTCGCAGCAGATCATGGAGCGTCTGGAGATCGCACCGAGCCGGCGGCTGCGCGGACTGGGGGAGCGGCAGCGCAAGGCGCTGCTCGCCGAGTTCAGCGCGTGAGCGCTGCCCCCCGGCTCACCGTCGTCTCGGGCCCGTCCGGGGTGGGCAAGTCCAGCGTCGTCGCCGAGGTGTGCCGCCGCCGGCCCGAGGTCTTCGCCAGCGTGTCGGTGACCACCCGGGCCCCCCGCGAGGGGGAGCGCGACGGCGAGCACTACCGGTTCGTGAGCCGCGCCAGGTTCGAGGCGATGATCGGGGCCGGGCAGCTGCTGGAGCACGCCGAGTACGCCGGCAACGGCTATGGCACCCCGGCAGCCCCGGTCCGGGAGGCTCTGGAGTCCGGGCGTCCCGCGCTCCTGGAGATCGAGCTGCAGGGGGCTCGGCAGGTCCGCGCCGCGATGCCCGACGCACTGCTGGTGATGCTGCTGCCCCCGTCGTGGCCGGCGTTGGTGCGACGGCTCTCCGAGCGTGGCACCGAGGACCCGGCCGTGCTGGGCCGCCGGCTGGAGGTGGCTCGCGCCGAACTGGCGGCGCAGGACGAGTTCGACGCGACCGTCCTGAACGACGACGTGCGCCGCGCCGCCGACGAGTTGGTAGCATTGATGGTCGGCACCGGACCCCCCGACCTGCACGAGGTGGCCCGGTGTGCCGGCCCCCGAGCATCTGGAGCGAGTGAGTGAGCATCCCCATCGACCTGGGTGCGCTGGACGCGCCGCCGGTCATCCCGCCCGAGGGCATCACCAACCCCCCGATCGACGACCTGCTGGACAAGGTCAGCTCCAAGTACGCCCTGGTGATCTATGCGGCCAAGCGCGCTCGGCAGATCAACGACTACTACGCGCAGCTCGGTGAGGGTCTGCTCGAGTACGTCGGCCCGCTGGTCGAGCCGGGCCAGCGGGAGAAGCCGCTGTCGATCGCCCTGCGTGAGATCCACAGCGGCCTGCTCGAGCACACCGAGGGCGATTGACCCTCGACCGCACGCCGCCGCGGCGCATCGTCCTCGGCGTCGGTGGGGGAATCGCCGCCTACAAGGCCTGTGAGGTGCTGCGTCGTCTCACCGAGGCGGGCCACCGGGTGCGGGTCGTCCCCACCGAGTCGGCACTGCGCTTCGTCGGTACGGCCACCTTTGAGGCGCTCTCCGAGCAGCCGGTGCACACCGGCGTCTTCGCCGACGTGCCCGAGGTACCCCACCTGCGACTCGGGCAGAGCACCGACCTGCTGCTCGTGGTGCCCGCTACCGCCGACCTGCTCGCCCGCGCCGCACACGGCCGCTGCGACGACCTGCTCACCGCGACCCTGCTCACCGCCCGTTGCCCGGTGCTCTTCGCGCCTGCCATGCACACCGAGATGTGGCTGCACCCGGCGACCGTGCACAACGTGTCGCTGCTGCGCTCCCGCGGCGCCATCGTCGTCGAGCCCGCCTCGGGGCGGCTGACCGGCGCCGACTCCGGGGCCGGGCGGCTGCCCGAGCCCGCCGAGATCGTCGAGCTGGCGACGCTGTTGATGGCCCGCGCCGATGCGTTGCCGGGGGATCTCACCGGCCGCCGTGTGGTGGTCTCGGCAGGGGGCACCCGGGAGCCGCTCGACCCGGTGCGCTTCCTGGGCAACCACTCGTCGGGCCGGCAGGGCTACGCGCTGGCCCGGGTCGGCGCCCAGCGCGGGGCGCAGGTGACACTCATCGCGGCGCACACCGCCGACCTGGCCGATCCGGCCGGGGTGCGGGTGGTCCGGGTCGGCACCGCCCACGAGCTGGGCGAGGCGGTGCTCGCGGCCGCCGAAGATGCCGACGCGATCGTGATGGCGGCCGCGGTCGCCGACTTCCGCCCCACCCGGACCCGCTCCAGTAAGATCAAGAAAACCGGAGGGGAGCCCGGCGCGGTGGTCCTGACCCCCAATCCCGACGTGCTCGTCGAGCTGGTGTCGCGGCGACGCCCCGGCCAGGTGGTGGTCGGGTTCGCCGCCGAGACCGGAGACTCCCACGCGGGCGTGCTCGACCACGGCCGCGCCAAGCTCGCCCGCAAGGGCTGCGACCTGCTCGTGGTCAACGTCGTGGGCGACGGCCGGGCGTTCGGGACGGGCTCCAACGGCGGCTGGCTGCTCGGCGCGGACGGATCGGAGACCGTGCTGCCGGACGGTCCCAAGGCGCTGCTCGCCGCCCATCTGTGGGACGCCGTCTCCGCACGCCTGCCGCGTTGACCCGGCGTTGGCCGCGTTGACCCGGTACCGGCCTAGGCTGGGCGACCATCCATGCCCGATGTCGGAGGGGATCCCCGTGAGCCGTCGCCTGTTCACCAGCGAGTCGGTGACCGAAGGGCATCCGGACAAGATCTGTGACGCGATCAGCGACTCGGTGCTCGATGCGCTGCTGGCCACCGACCCGCGCAGCCGGGTCGCGGTGGAGACGCTGGTCACCACGGGGCAGGTGCACGTTGTCGGCGAGGTGACCAGCAGGGCGTACGCGGACATCCCCACCATCGTCCGGGACAAGATCGTCGAGATTGGCTACGACTCCTCGGTGAAGGGGTTCGACGGGCATTCCTGCGGCGTCAACGTGGCGCTCGGTGCCCAGTCCCCGGACATCGAGCAGGGCATCGACATCGGGTACGGCCACCGCGTCGAGGACCGGGATCTCACGGATGCCGAGATCGCCCGGCTGGGTGCGGGCGACCAGGGCCTGATGGTCGGGTACGCGTGCACCGACACCCCGGAGCTGATGCCACTGCCCATCGTGCTCGCGCACCGGCTGGCCCGGCGGCTCACCGCGGTCCGCAAGAACGGCGCCATGCCCTACCTGCGTCCGGACGGCAAGACCCAGGTGTCGATCGAGTACGCCGGTGACCAGGCGGTGCGGCTGGACACCGTGCTGGTCTCCAGCCAGCACGCCGAGGGCATCGACCTCGAGGCGCTACTCGGGGTGGACATCCGCGAGCAGGTGGTGGCACCGGAGATCGCAGACCTCGGGCTGGACACCTCGGACGTGCAGCTCCTGGTGAACCCCGCCGGGCGGTTCGTCATCGGCGGCCCGATGGGCGACGCCGGGCTCACCGGACGCAAGATCATCGTGGACACCTACGGCGGCACCGCCCGCCACGGGGGCGGGGCGTTCTCCGGGAAGGACCCGTCCAAGGTCGACCGCTCGGCGGCGTACGCGATGCGCTGGGTGGCCAAGAACGCGGTCGCGGCGGGCCTCGCCGGCCGGATCGAGGTCCAGGTTGCCTACGCGATCGGCAAGGCGGACCCGGTGGGGCTGTTCGTGGAGACCTTCGGCACCGAGACCGTCGACCCGGCCAAGATCCAGATGGCGATCACCGAGCTGTTCGACCTGCGCCCGGCCGCGATCATCCGTGATCTGGACCTGCTGCGCCCGATCTACGCAGCCACCGCCGCCTACGGGCACTTCGGGCGCCCCGAGCTGGACCTGCCCTGGGAGCGCACCGACCGGTCCGACGACCTTCGCGCCGCCACCGGCGGGTGACCGGCGGGACTGACGGGGCCGTTTGGTAGACCCAGCGCCATGCGCAGCACCGGTTCGTCCCGTCGCGGGCAGCGGGTCCCGGCCGAGCGGCTCCCGGTGGCGCGGGTCTGTGTGGACGTGCCGCTCGCGCACCTGGACCGGCCGTTCGACTACCAGGTGCCCGACGGGCTGGGCGCAGCCGCCGTGCCCGGCTGCCGGGTGCGGGTGCGCTTCGCCGGCCGGCTGGTGGACGGGTTCCTGCTGGACCGGATGGCGGCCTCCGAGCACCCCGGCCAGCTCGGCTGGATCGAGAAGGTGGTCTCCGCCGAGCCGGTGCTCTCGCCCCCGGTGGCGAGACTGGCCCGCGCGGTCGCCGACCGCTGCGCCGGCACCATGACCGACGTGCTGCGCCTGGCCGTCCCCCCACGGCACGCCCGGGTGGAGGCAGAGCCGCCTCGGATTCCGGTGCTACCGCCCGCGCGGCCGGAGGCCACCGGGTGGCAGCGCTACCCGCGGGGCCCGGCGTTCCTGGACGCGGTGCACGGTGGCCGGGCGGCGCACGCGGCCTGGCAGGCGCTGCCCGGCGAGGACTGGCCCGCTC
>DASQWR010000222.1:0-13484 GCA_035640155.1 Pseudonocardiaceae bacterium | reverse complement strand
CATGAGGTCGCGGACGATGCCGCCCACGCCCGTCGCCGCACCCTGGCAGGGCTCCACGTAGGACGGGTGGTTGTGTGACTCGACCTTGAAGGTGACCGCCCATCCGTCGCCGACGTCGACCACCCCGGCGTTCTCCCCCATCCCCGCCAGCATCACCGACCGCATCGCCGGCGTCGTGGTCTCACCGAAGTGCCGCAGGTGCACCTTGGAGGACTTGTAGGAGCAGTGCTCGCTCCACATCACCGAGTACATCGCCAGCTCGGCGTCGGTGGGCCGGCGGCCCAGGATCACCCGGATCCGGGAGTACTCGGCGTCGGCTAGGCCGAGCTCGCGGTAGGGCTGCGGATGCTCAGGGGTGGCGGCGGCACGGTCCACGGTGTCGAGACTGGGATTACCCACCGGTCAAGGGTATGCGGCCACAGTCGCGGCGGGCTCAGGGCACGAGTGCGTCCAGCGCGGAACGGAACAGGCCCAGACCGTCGTCGCTCGGACCGGTGAGGGGGTCGATGGCGTGCTCCGGGTGCGGCATCAGCCCAACCACCCGGCCGTCGGCCGACGAGATGCCGGCGATGTCGTTCATCGCGCCGTTCGGGGCGCCGCCGACGTAGCGGAACACCACCCGCCCCTCGCCCTCCAGCTCTGCGAGCGTCGACGCATCAGCGACGTAGCGGCCCTCGCCGGACTTCAGCGGCACCAGGATCTCCGCGCCCGGCTCGAACCGGCTGGACCACGCCGTCGCGGTGCGCTCCACCCGCAGCCGCTGGTCCCGGCAGACGAAGTGCAGCCCCGCGTTGCGCACCAGCGCGCCGGGCAGCAGCCCTGCCTCGCAGAGGATCTGGAAGCCGTTGCAGATGCCGAGCACCGGCATGCCACCCCGGGCGGCCGTGGTCACCGACCGGAGCACCGGTTGGTGCGAGGCGATGGCCCCGGCGCGCAGGTAGTCGCCGTAGGAGAAGCCACCGGGCAGGATCACCGCGTCCACGCCGCGCAGGTCGTCCTCGGCATGCCAGAGCGCCACCGGCTCCGCCCCCGCGTGGTGGACCGCGCGCGCGGCGTCGACGTCGTCGAGGCTGCCAGGGAAAGTGATCACGCCGATCTTCACGGCCTGCGTACCGCCTCGGCTCCGACGCGCCGGATGGTCCAGTCCTCGATCACGGGGTTGGCCAGCAGCTCACCGGCGACCCGGTGCAGCGCGTCGTCATCGACCGTGTCGTCCACCTCGAGCTCGAAGTGCTTGCCCTGCCGCACCTCGAGCACCCCGGCGATGCCCAGCCGCGGCAGTGCGCGGGCGATCGCCTGTCCCTGCGGGTCGAGGATCTCGGGCTTGGGGATGACGTCGACGACGACTCGAGGCACCCGTTAAGGCTACCTGGGCGTGGATACGGTTCAGCCGCGGCGACCCGCGTGAGAGGGTGGGCCCGACGTCCGGAGGTGCCCCAAGGAGGTGTTGGGCTGTGCAGATCGTCCACTTCGGACACTCGTGCGTGCTGGCCGAGACCAGCTCGGCCCGGCTGCTGATCGACCCCGGGAGCTTCTCCTCCGGGTTCGAGGAGCTCAGCGGGCTCGATGCGATCCTCATCACCCACGCCCATCCCGACCACCTGGACATCGACCGGCTGCCCGCGTTGCTGGCCGCGAACCCCGGCGCCGAGCTCGTCGTGGACGCCGGCAGCGCAAAGGAGCTGGGCGACGTCGCGCACCGGGTGGTGCGCCCGGGTGAACAGCTCGAGATCGCTGGGGCCTCGGTCGAGGTGATCGGCGGGGACCACGCGGTGATCCACCCGGACATCCCGATGATCCCGAACAACGGCTATCTCGTCGACGGGTCCGTGCTGCACCCCGGGGACGCCTTCACCCCACCCGGACGGCAGCTCGATGCGCTGTTGCTGCCCACCGGGGCGCCGTGGCTGAAGCTGTCGGAGGCCGTCGACTACCTGCGCGCGGTCGCACCCGGCGTGGCCGTGCCCATCCACCAGGCCGTGCTCGCCATGCCCGAGATGTACTACGACCACTTCCGCAACCTCGCCCCGCGCGAGACCGAGCTCGTCGTGGCCGCGCACGGCGAGCCGCTGACCGTCTGATCCGCCGGCTGACCCGCCGAGACGTGGGTCCGGCCTCAGACCGCCGGATGACCGATGCCGGGATGGCGAGCTCCCGCTCAGAGGATCGGCGCGGGGATGTAGCGCGCGGCGCCGGGGTGACGGGCGACGACCTGGTCGACCGCGGCGACCACGGTGGCGACCTGGGTGCCCGCGACACCGGTGAACGGGAGCCGGTCGGCGAGCAGGGCGTCCAGCGCGGCGCGGTCCAGGGGCAGCCGGGGGTCGTCGGCGAGCCGCTGCACCAGATCGTTGTCCGCACCACCCGCACGCATCGCCAGCGCGACGGCCACCGCGTGTCCCCTGATGACAGCGTGCGCGGTCTCCCGTCCCACCCCGGCGCGCACCGCGGCGACCAGCACCTTGGTGGTGACCAGGAACGGCAGGTAGCGCTCGAGCTCCCGCTCCACCATCGCGGGGTAGGCGCCGAACTCGTCGAGCACCGTCAGGAACGTCTCGGCGAGCCCGTCGAACGCGAGGAACGCGTCGGGCAGCGCGACCCGGCGCACCACCGAGTCGGACACGTCGCCCTCGTTCCACTGCCCTCCTGCCAGCTCTGACAGCATCGACGCATACCCGCGCAGCACCACCGCGAGACCGTTCACCCGCTCGCAGGAGCGCGCGTTCATCTTGTGCGGCATCGCGGAGGACCCCACCTGGCCCGGGGCGAACCCCTCGGTGACCAGCTCGTGCCCCGCCATCAGCCGGATCGTGGTGGCCAGCGACGAGGGGGCCGCCGCCAGCTGCACCAGGGCGCTGACCACCTCGAAGTCCAGGGACCGTGGGTAGACCTGGCCGGTGCTGGCGAGCACCCGGTCGAAGCCGAGATGCGCCGCGACGCGAGCCTCCAGCTCGGGGGCGCGGTCACCGAGCAGGTCGGCGATATCCTGCCCGGTACCCATCGGACCCTTGATCCCGCGCAGCGGGTACCGGGCAATCAGCTCCTCCAACCGGGCGAACGCGACGAGCAGCTCGTCGGCCGCCGATGCGAACCGCTTGCCTAGGGTGGTGGCCTGTGCCGCGACGTTGTGCGAACGCCCCACCATCACCAGCGAAGCGTGCTCGGTGGCGCGCGTCGCCAGCCGCGCCAGCAGCGCGACGCAGCGGTCCCGCACGTGCTCCAGCGAGCGGCGCACCTGCAGCTGCTCGACGTTCTCCGTGACGTCCCTGGAGGTCAGTCCCTTGTGCAGGTCCTGGTGGCCGGCGAGCGCGTTGAACTCCTCGATCCGCGCCTTGACGTCGTGCCGGGTGACGCGCTCCCGCGCCGCGATCGACTCCAGGTCCACTGTGGACAGCACACGGCGGTAGTCGCCCAGCACCTGCTCGCCGACGTCGAGCCCGAGCTCCCGCTGTGCGGAGAGCACCGCGAGCCACAGCTCCCGCTCCAGCACCACCTTGCGCTCGCGCGACCACAGCTCGACCAGTTCCGGCGATGCGTAACGGTGGGCGAGGACGTTCGGGGTCACGACGCCGAAGCTACCGGCTGGCTAGAGGCGGTCCGCCAGCTTCCGGGCGAGGTCGTCGACGTCCGCGGCGTGCGGCGGGGGCGCGGAGGGCTCCGACGGCACCGAGAGCACCGACAGCACCTCGGCATCGGCCGGCGCGGTCGCGTACCCGGGCAGGTCGGCATCGCTCAGCGCCGTGGGTCCGAGCAGGGCGTAGACGGTGCCCCCGGGCACCGCGACACCGGCGGCCCGGAACCCTGGTGGGCAGGGCTGGGGAAACGCCGAGCCCGGTCCGGACCCGAGGGTGGCGGTGAGCGCGGCGGCGAGCTCGGCGTCGGCGAGTCCGCAGCCGCCGCCGAATCCCGGGGCCGCGTCCGTCCCGGCTCCGGGTGGTGCAGCGAACGGGATCGCCGACTCGATCGTCCCGTCAGCAGCCCCCGGTGCGTCCTGCGGCGCGGCGACCGGTGCCTCGCCCGTCGGTGTCTCCTCCAACTGGGACGGCTGCAGCACCTGGCCACCGAGCAGCACGCCGCCGGTGAGCACGGCCACGCCGAGCAGGGAACTGCCGGCGAGCGCGCCACGGTGCCGGGTGGTGGCACGCCGCGAGGCAGCGACCACGTCGTCGCGACCGAAGGACGGTGGCGGGGCCTCACCCGCCGCATCGCGGAACAGCTCGGTCAACCGCTGCTCATCCATCCCGCACCTCCTCTCACCACGCCGGTCGCAGGTCGTCCAACGCATCCCCCAGCGCAGCGCGCAGGGTGTCGAGCCCGCGGGCCGTCTGGCTCTTCACGGTGCCCTCGGTGCAGTTCAGGGCGGTCGCTACGTCGGCGACCGACTGCCCCTCGAGGAACCGCAGCACTAGCACCGCCCGTTGCCTGGGTGGCACCCGCTGCAGGCCGTCGACCAGCGCGGACCGGCTAGCCACCGCGTTGCCCACGGTGTCCTCCGGCCCGTTCGCCGACGACGTGTCCGGCAGTTCCTCGACCGCGTGCTCCCGCCGCCACGGACGCCGGGACTCGTCGATCGCCGCGCGCATCAGGCTGCGCCGGACGTAGGCGTCGAGAGCCCGCTTGTCGCGGATCCTGCGCCAGCGCCGGTGCAGCGAGACGAAGGCGGTCTGGGCGAGATCGTCCGCGCGGTGCCAGTCGCCACAGATCAGGTATGCGGTGCGTCGCACGGCATCGCGCCGGGCCATGAAGTACTCCGCAAACTCCTGCTCGTCGCGCTGGTCCACCCGGACCCCTCGTCGCTCGTGACTGCACGGTCATGGACGATGCGGACGTGGCACGGGGTTGCACGCGCCGCGCCTGCCCCGCTGGCGCCCGACCCTACGGGGGGCCGCTGCGTCCCGCACACCGTGCCGCTCGGGCACCCGTCATGCGAGTGGCGAGTCACCTGGTGGGCAACCAGGCGCCGATTCGTCGGACCGCTTCCGCCACCTCCGCCGTCGCCCCGGCGAAGGAGAGCCGGACGAACCGCGAGCCGTGGACAGTGTCGAAGTCGATGCCCGGCGTGATCGCGACACCGGTCTCGGCCAGCAACTGCCCGCAGAGCTCCATCGAGTCGGCGGTGAAGTCCGAGACGTCGGCGTAGACGTAGAACGCCCCGTCCGCAGGCGCCAGCCGGGGCAGTCCGACCCGCGGCAGCCCGGCGAGCAGCAGGTCCCGATTGGTGTGGTAGCGGGTCACGTGCGCGTCTGCCTCGGCATAGGAGCCCGGCACGAACGCCGACACCGCAGCGTGCTGCGCGATCGCCGGCGGGCAGATGGTGAAGTTGCCGGTGAGGCGGTCCACCGCGCCGGCCAGCCGGGGTGGTACCAGCATCCAGCCGAGGCGCCACCCGGTCATCGCGAAGTACTTGGAGAAGCTGTTCACCACGATCGCCTCGCGGGAGGTCTCCCACGCGCACATCACGTCGGGACCACCGCCGGAACCAACGCCGGGTCCGTCCCCCTCGGACCCAGCCCCCTCGGAGCCAGCCCCGTCAGACCCACTGCCGTACGTGATGCCGTGGTAGATCTCGTCGCTCACCAGCTGGATCCCGCGCTCGTCGCAATGCGAGGCCAGCATTGCCAGCTCGGCGGCGGGCAGCACCGTCCCCGTCGGGTTGGCGGGGCTGGCGACGACGAGCCCCCGCACCTCGAGCCCGTCGAGCATCTCCACGGTCGGCTGAAACCGGGTCTCCGGGCCGCACGGCAGCTCGACCACCTCGCAGCCCAGCGCAGTGAGGATGTTGCGGTAACAGGGGTAGCCGGGGCTCGTCACGGCCACCCGATCGCCGACGTCGAACACCGCGAGGAACGCCAGCAGGAACCCTCCCGAAGAGCCAGTGGTCACCACCACGTCGGCCGGGTCGACGTGCAGCCGATATCGCGACAGGTAGTGCCCGGCGATCGCTTGCCGCAGCTCCGGGATGCCCAGCGTGACGGTGTAGCCGAGCACGTCGCGGTCCAGCGCGGCCACCGCCGCAGCCCGCACTGCGGACGGTGCGGGCGCGGACGGCTGCCCGGCGGAGAGGTTCACGAGGTCACCGTGGCTGCGCTGGCGCTCCGCAGCGGCCGCCCACACGGCCATCACGTGAAACGGGGGAACGGCGGCACGCCGCGCCACGCCGAGCAGGCCGGTACGGATCACAACCCTCACCCTAGAACTGCCACTGAGGCTCCATGTGGCAGCTTCGGGAACTACCGGGTGGCTTCCCGCACGGCGGGGAGGTTCACCTCTCCGCGCGCTGCCCGCAGGCCGATGTCGGTGCGGTAGTGCGCGCCGGCGAGGTGCACTCCCGCGATGCGGCGGTAGGCCTGCTCCCGGGCAGCGTCCAGGTCTTTCCCGGTGCCCATGACGGAGAGCACACGCCCCCCGGCGGACACCACCGCACCGTCCTCGCGGCGCCGGGTCCCGGCGTGCAGCACGCCCTCGCCGTCGGCGCCGGTGATGACGTCCCCGGTGCGCGCTGTCGCGGGATAGCCGTCCGCCGCCAGCACCACGGCGACGGCGGCACCGGGTGCCCACTGCAACGGCGGGTGGTCGACCAGCGCGCCGGTCGCGGACGCGTGCAGCAGCCCGCCCAGCGGGGTGCGCAGCAGCGCCAGCACGGCCTGCGCCTCGGGGTCACCGAAGCGGCAGTTGAACTCGATCACCCGCGGTCCGTCCGCGGTCAGCGCGAGACCAGCGTAAAGCAGCCCGGTGAACGGGGCGTCCCGCCGGACGAGCTCGTCGACCACCGGCCGCACGATCCGGGCGACGATCCCGTCGACGAAGCGATCCGGCTCCGGTATCCACGGCAGGGGCGCGTAGGCCCCCATCCCACCGGTGTTCGGGCCGATGCCGCCGTCACCGACCCGCTTGAAGTCCTGCGCCGGCAACAGCGGCACCACAGCGCTCCCGTCCACGAGACAGAACAGGGATGCCTCCGGACCTTCCAGGTAGGACTCGAGCAGCACCGGGTGGCCGTCGTCGAGCAGGGTCAGCGCCTGGGCGTGCGCAGCGCCGACGTCGTCGGTGACCACGACGCCCTTGCCGGCCGCCAGGCGGTCGTCCTTCACCACCCACGGCGGGCCGAAGTGCGCGAGCGCGGCGTCGAGCCGGGCGGGATCGTCGACGAGCTCGGCGCGCGCCGTCGGGACTCCGGCCGCGGCCATCACATCCTTGGCGAAGACCTTGGAGCCCTCGATGCGCGCCGCCGCCGCGGACGGTCCGAAGCAGGCGATGCCGGCCTCGCGCACCGCGTCCGCGGCGCCGGCCACCAGCGGCACCTCTGGCCCGATCACCACCAGCTCCGCCGACCACTTCCGCGCCAGCTCTGCCGTCGCGGATGCATCAGTGACGTCGACGGCGCACTGCTCGGCGAGCACGGCGGTGCCGGCGTTGCCGGGGGCACAGGCCAGCGCGGTCACGGCCGGATCGTGTGACATCACCAGCACGAGGGCGTGCTCGCGGGCGCCGGAGCCGATGACGAGGACTCGCACGACTGCGCAGGGTACGGGCACCCGATTCGCGGCAGGTGCCTGGAACCTGCCAGCGCCACCGTGCGTCGCACCGCGGACACGGCGGCAGGGGCAGGTGGCAGGGGTGTACGGCAACCCGGACCAGATCGACGCACTCGCGCGTGAGGTCCGTGACCACGCCGAGCGGGCCGACGAACAGTCCCATCGAGTTCGCGACCTGGGCCGGACCCTCCCGTGGACCGGTGCTGCCGGTGACGGCTTCCGGATCAGGATGGCTCGTCGCGCCACCGCCTGTGCGGGCGTCCGCGACGACCTGCTCGCCGCCGCGACCGCCCTGGAGCACCACGGCGACGAGGTGCGCGCATTGCTCGCCGAGATCGCCCGCCTGCAGGTGGCGATCGCCGATTGGGTCGGTTCCGCTGTCGACGTCGCCACGGACCTGGCCAAGCGTGCGGGGGAAGCCGCCGGGGACGTCACCGGCGCGGTACTCGAGGTGGACAGCTACCTGCCGTGGAAGGGGTGGGACTTCGACCCGCGGGTCACCCCGCCGCCCGGGCACCAGGGCTGGCTGGAGCTCGGCCGCAAGATCGGTGCGCAGGGCGTCACGCTGTGACCGGGTTCGGCGTCGACCCCGAGGTGCTGCGCCAGCGTTTCCCTGACCTCGGCAGCGTCGCCGAGGTGATCAAGCAGATCCAGCCGGTGGTCACGGACGCCGTCACCGACCCGGACATCGTGGCGTCCGCGGTGCTCGCCCCGGGCACCGCGTTGCGCGTCGAGCAGGCCCTGATACACGCGGTGACCGGCTCCGCGGGGCTGGCCGAGCAACTGGCCGCCGACGCGATCCTGATGCGGATCTCCGCCGTCACCTACGAGAACCCGGAGCTCGCCAATCACGACGGCTTTGACCGGCTGGTGCAGCTGCTGGCCGGCGGCGAGCAGGCCGAGGCTGCGACGCTGCTCGCGGACCTCGTCGGCTCCGACGACGACGCGCTGCGCCATCTGGACCTGGGCGACCTCGCGCCGGTGCTGCCGGAGCTGGCGGCGCTGAATGCGCTGCTGGACGAGAACCCGCTCGACGACCAGGTGGGCTGGGACATCCTGCACGGCGACAAGCCGACTGTGGACCCGGCCCTGGGCATCAGGCTGGACTGGCTCGCCGAGGTCGCCGACCCCGGGCCCGGCCATGCCGCGGAGACCACCACCCCGCAGCGCATCGGGAACCAGATCGGTGACCACGTCGGGATCGACGGCTACCTGCACAACCTCCACGCACTGCAGGACGGCCGGATCCTCGTCCAGACGGTGCGGGGGCCGGACGGGGTCGAGCGGTACGTCGTGCAGTTGCCCGGGATGCAGCAGGGGACTGACCCGACACTCGAGAGCCCGCAGGACCTGTCCGGCGCGATCCGCAACGCCCAGCTGCCGGACTCCTCCTACACCAAATCCGTGCAGCAAGCCATGCAGCAGGCCGGTGTGCCGGAGCGCGCCGAGATGATGCTGGTCGGGTACAGCGCGGGCGGCATCGCGGCGATGAACCTCGCGCAGGACCCCGGCTTCAACGGCGGTCGCTACCGGGTGACCGACGTCGTCGCCATCGGTGCACCGGTGGACCAGAAGACCGTTCCGCCCGGATCGGGAACCGAGGTCGTCACCGTGACCAATGACCGCGACATCGTGCCCGTTCTGGACGGGCGAGGTCCTGGATCACCCGATCCGGTCGCGGCCGGCCGTACCGAGATCAGGGTGAGCTCGGTGGACATCGACTTCCGGCAGAGCCACGGGTTGGACGTCTACGACGACCTGCTCGGCGTAGCCGACGATCCGAGCAGCCATTACCGCGCCATTGACGAACGCACCGCCGAATACGGTCAGGGCACCGTGGTCGAATCGACCACCTACCGGCTCTCCGATCACCCGCCCCCCGGGCGAGCCGGCGGCTGCGCCCACTCGCCTGACGGATCGACGGTGGAGACGGAGGAGACGGAGGCCCGCCGCTAGGCTGGTTGCCGATGGGGTGGTTGCCGATGGAAGAGCTCACCTGGCACGACCGGCCGGTGTTGCGCCGCCCGGTGATGGTGGCGGCGTTCGAAGGCTGGAACGACGCCGCCGACGCCGCCTCGGGAGCGGTGACCTGGCTGCGCCGCCGCTGGCTGGCGTCCCGGTTCGCCGAAACCGACCCGGAGGAGTTCTACGATTTCCAGGTCGCCCGGCCTTCGGTGCAGCTCGTGGACGGCGTCACCTCCCGGATCGTCCGGCCGGCCAACGACTTCTTCGCCGCCCACGTCGAGGAGGTGGGCCGCGATGTCGTGCTGCTAGCGGGCGTCGAGCCGAACTTCCGGTGGAAGAAGTTCTGCTCCACCGTCCTGTGCGTGGTCCGGGAGACCGGCTGCGAGATGGTCGTGACTCTCGGAGCACTGCTGGCCGACGTGCCCCACACCCGGCCGGTCCGGCTCACCGGAACGGCCGCCGATCCGGAGCTCATCGAGCACCTCGGGCTGTCGCACTCCCGCTACGAGGGTCCCACCGGCATCATCGGCGTGCTCCACGATGCCCTCCGCCGGGAGGGGATGCCGTCGGTGTCGTTGTGGGCCCCGGTGCCCCACTACGTGGCCGGCTCCTCGAACCCGAAGGCGACCCAGGCGCTCGTCGAGCGTCTCGCCGAGCTGCTCGAGTTGCCGATCAGCACCGGGGCCCTCGCCCAGGCGGCCGGAGCCTGGGAGGGGCGGGTCAACGAGCTCGTCGCCTCCGATCCGGACGTCACCGCGTACGTCCGCCAGCTCGAGGAACGGGACGCCAACCAGGTCGAGGAGCGGGAGCTTCCATCCGGCGAGATGCTGGCCGCGGAGCTGGAGCGCTTTCTGCGCGAGCAGCGCGGCGACTGACCAGCCGTTGGCCCGTCGTCGTGGGAGGCGGCGGGGCCTGAGGCATGACGCCCCTCTTACAGCTCATCAAACTCGCTCGTTGGCAGATCGAGCCACGACAGCAGCGCCTCCGGTTCGTCCAGAAACCACGCATACCGTAAGACCCTCGGGCTAGGGCTGGCAGAGCGCGCCTAGCCTCGGCGAAGCCTCGGCGCTGGTGCGCGAGGTGAACGCGGTGAGAAATCGGCAGCGATCCTCCGCTAACCCGTGGTCGGTGGCCCACCGGATCATCGTCTCGCGTCGCTCTTCGGTGACGGGACCGTCTGAGGCAACAACCTCGACCAACCAGAGCGACTCCTCGCCGGCGAGGTCAGCAATGAGGCAGTCGGGCAGGAAACGCTGCTGGTCGACGCTGAGGCCCAGGGTCGCCAAGAGCTGGTCATCGAGACATTGACCTTCTCCCCTGACTGACTGATGAAGACCACCACCGGGTCGTCGAGCAGCTTAGTCCACTCCTCGATGACTCCCTTGAGGATGACACGGCTCTGCCCGGGCAGCAGGTTTCGTGCGACACCACCGGGCAGCAAGACCACGATGGCATGACCGGCTCGGGCGGCGTCGCGGGCACGCTGGGCCCGCAGCCGGGCAGTCATTGTCAGATGACGGTCCTGCCAATCACGCACATTCTGCTCTAGATCATCTCCTGTCAGATTAGGGTCGAGGAGAGCTGCGAAGTCAGAGGCCAGGGAATAGCGGCCATGACTCGAAGTCGCGGGCACCGATTCGTCGACGATCAACGCGCCGTTCCTGCGCCAGGCCGGGACGGTCTCGTCTCTGACGCCCTCTCGGATGTTGGTCGCGTACCAGGTCGTCTTGTCCGCCTCACCCCAGCCGTCCAAGAGATCGGTGACCGCCTTGTTCCCCCGCTTGGCCGCTTCTTACCAGGCAAGGCGCTCTGGCGGCAGTCTGTGACGTGCCGCAGCATCGCTCATCCCGACCACCATCGCTGGCCGTACAGCCCTTTGTTGATCTATGGCTCCGACGTACATGAGGGTGAAGGCAGCGGCTGCAGCGATGCCGCTGCAGGTGGCACCTGTGCCCGTCAATGATGCGGGCATCACGAGCTCCAGACGAGACTTGTAAGCCGACCGGTCCTCAAGCAGGGCCGGCAGCAATGAGGGCTCAGACGTCATGTCTGCGCTCTGTAGTAGCTTTCGATCTCCCGGGCAAGGCGCATGTCGTCATGGTCCGCCCACTTCAGTAGCGTGCTCGGTTCGGGCAGCGGCATGGCGGCAAGCTCGTAAGCCGACACTGCGACGGAGCCGGTGAGGCACCGGTACAGACGGTCGAGAGCGTCGGAGGCGAGGAGCGCCACCAGGAGCCGCGCGGTGAGCGGGGACTCGGGCTCGACCATTACCGATTCGCGTGGCCGTAGACGGCGTGCGACCACCGGGCGCGTTCCTCCTGATCGAGACGAATTCGACCGTACGGCGGATTCATGACGACGGCCGCGGCCGGAGGGTCCTGTTCGGCGAGACCGTCGCGAATCTCGAGGAGCGCGGGCAGTGGCCGGCGCCGATCCTCGGGCACCGCCGCCCACCAGGGGAGGATCCGGATCGGCGTCCCGGACCACTTCAAGCAGCGCAAGCTGGCCCGGCAGCTGGAGGACCTGGCCGACCAGATCGGCGAACGGCTGCGGCCGGTCTACGAGCACGACTTCCGTGACCTGCCGGAGGATGAGCGGGCCGCCGCGCTGCAGGCGGTGGTCGACGCGCTAGAGGGCGCCGACTTCACCGACGACACGCTGTTCGCGGTGAACGTGGACGCCCGCAAGCTGGCGCGGCTGGTGCGCCAACGGGTTCCGGTACGACGCGCGGGGTTGGCCGAGCCGGCGGAGCGACTCCACGACGCGGTTCTCGACGAGAGCTGAATGACGCTGGTGCAGGTGGTCAAGCACCTGCCGGCGTTCGAGCCGCGGGCGTTGGCCGAGCTGCTCGGCCGGTTCTCCGACATTGCCAAGGGCATCGCCGACGTGCTGCACCGGCTGCCGCGCACCACGCTGGACGCCCCGGGGCAACGAACATGACGAGGAGTTCTGGGGTCTCCGAAGAATCCGCGAACGATTCCAGGACATGTCTTGAGTCGCTCCAGGGCCTCGACTGCTACTGCCTTCAAGTCGTCTCGGGTCAACGGCACGGCCCGCGCGATCCTGTCGTGCTTGACGTTCTTGTTCACCCATTCGTCGGGGGTTCAGCTCAGGAGAATAGGGCGGAAGGAAGAACAGCTCCAGCCTGCCCGCCGTGCCGGCGACGTACTGGGTGACGATCCTCGCCCGATGGACCGATGATCCATCGACCACCAGAAAGACAGGGGTGTCACAATCATGGACCAGGCTCTGGAGGAACTCGATGAACCGCTCGGCGTTCATCGACCCTTCGTGGACCTGGAAACTCAGCTTCCCCGCCGCCCGATCGCCGACACCATCTTGGCCGCCTGGCGTACCGCTGAACCTGTCACCACCGGCGTCTGTCCCACCGGTGCCCACGTGGTGCCGGCGTGGTAGTCGGTCCGGACCGACGCCTCGTCGGCGAACAAGATCGTCGCACCTACCTTCGCCGCGCGTGCCTTGATCGCCGGGTACTCCTCGCGTTTCCACTTGTCTACCCGGGCTGGGTCCTGTTGCCACGACCGGTACAACGGCCGAGGTGCGGCCGGGCCGGTGTGCCGTGCCGGTCACAGCAGTTCGGCGGCAGGCGCGGAGCGCTCCTGGTCGGTCACGAGATGCTGTCGTGAAGCGCCGCCCGCGGCGGTCGGAGCACTGGGATACCGTCTGACCGGAACCGGACTGTGTCGGAGAGCCGAGGAACGGTGCGCACCGAGATCACTCTCGTGCAGGGCGACATCACTCGCCAGCAGGTTGACGCTGTGGTGAACGCGGCCAACAGCTCGTTGCTGGGTGGGGGAGGCGTGGACGGTGCGATCCACCGCTGCGGCGGCCCGGCGATCCTGGCGCAGT
Organism: Pseudonocardiaceae bacterium; assembly: GCA_035640155.1. GTDB lineage: Bacteria > Actinomycetota > Actinomycetes > Mycobacteriales > Pseudonocardiaceae > JALYQB01. The sequence continues at coordinate 114 of DASQWR010000222.1, read as the reverse complement.
GCCGGGAGCTGCGGGCGTCGCGTTACCAGGACGGGTTGCCCACCGGGCACGCCGTCGCGACGACGGCGGGCGATCTCCCAGCGCGATGGGTGATCCACACCGTCGGTCCGGTGT
>DASQWR010000221.1:0-2388 GCA_035640155.1 Pseudonocardiaceae bacterium | reverse complement strand
GTCGCCGCCCGGCTGGCGCTGCCGCACCGCCGTCGCCGGGACCCGTTCGACGAGCCGGGACTCGACCAGGATCAGCTTGAGGACGCGCTGCGCGACGCCGAGCCGCCGGACGATGTCGAGCCGCCAGACCCGCCGGACGGGGGTGGCGCGGAGACACCTGCTGAGCAGCCGCCCGCTGGCAACGGTGATGGTGCCAGCGCCCCGCCGGACCGGCCGGCGCCCGTGCCAGCGGCTCCGCTGCGCGCTCGGCTGCTGCAGGTACCGGGAGTGGGCGCCGGAGCGCCGGGACGCCGCTCGCGGGCCCGCACTGGCATCGGACGCACCGTGCACCCCTCCCCGGCCGAGGGCCACGGGCTGCACCTGCTGGGCACGGTGACGGCTGCGGCACCGCACCAGCACACCCGCGGCCGCTGCGGGCCAGGGTTGCTACTGCACCGCGACGACCTGCGATGCACAGTGCGCGAGGGCCGGGAGTCGAACCTGGTGCTCTTCGCGGTGGACGCATCGGGCTCGATGGCGGCCCGGGCACGGATGTCCGCGGTGAGCGGGGCGGTGCTCTCGCTGCTGCTCGATGCCTACCAGCGGCGGGACCGGGTGGGGTTGGTGACCTTTCGCGGTACGGGCGCCGAGGTGGTGCTGCCACCGACGTCTGCGGTGGACGCCGCCGCGGTGCGGCTGCGCTCGTTGCGCACCGGTGGTCGCACCCCGCTCGCCGCGGGCTTGCTGCGCTGCGCCCGGGTGCTCGCCACCGAGCGGCTGCGTGACCCGGCGCGACGCCCGCTGCTGGTGGTGCTCACCGACGGCCGGGCCACGCACGGCGGTTTCGACACCGTACTGGCCGCAGCCGGGCTGCTGCGCCGCGACCGGGTGCCGTCGGTGGTGGTCGACTGCGAGTCCGGGCCGGTGCGGCTCGGGCTCAGCGGCCGGCTCGCGGTCGCGCTCGACGGCGCCTGCGTGCGGCTGGAGGAGCTGTCCGCCGATGCGGTGGCCGGTGTGGTGCGCGCCACCCGCGCGGCTTGAGACCTGCTTGCAGGGTCGAACCATGGGCACTGAGAGGAGCAGTCATGCCGCAGGGACAGCCGGACACAGTCCCCCCGGACGGGCTCACCACCCGCCAGCGGCGCGCCCGCCCACTGCTTGTGGTGCACAGCGGGGACATGAAGGGCAAGTCCACCGCCGCGTTCGGCATGGCGTTGCGGGGTTGGAACGCCGGGTGGTCAATCGGGGTGTTCCAGTTCGTGAAGTCGGCCAAGTGGAAGGTGGGCGAGGAAGCCGCCTTCCGGGCGCTCGGGGACGTGCACGCACGGACCGGTGCCGGCGGCCCCGTCGAGTGGCACAAGATGGGCGACGGCTGGTCCTGGGCCCGCAAGCAAGGCACCGAGCAAGATCACGCCGCTGCGGCCGCCGAGGGCTGGGCAGAGATCGCCCGCCGGATCGCCGCCCAGACCCACGACCTCTACGTGCTGGACGAGTTCACCTACCCGCTGGCCTGGGGCTGGGTGGACACCGAGGAGGTGCTCGCCGTGCTGCGCGAGCGTCCCGGCCGCCAGCATGTGGTCATCACCGGGCGGCGCGCCCCCGCCGCGCTGGTCGAGGCCGCCGACCTGGTCGTCGAGATGATCAAGATCAAGCATCCGATGGACGCGGGTCAGAAGGGGCAGCGGGGAATCGAATGGTGAGAGCACTCGTGGTCGCCGCGCCGGCCTCGGGCAGCGGCAAGACCACCGTGGCCACCGGCCTGATGGGCGCCTTGCGCCGCCGGGGCACCGCCGTCGTCGGGGCGAAGGTCGGGCCGGACTACATCGACCCCGGCTACCACGCGCTGGCCACCGGGCGCTTCGCCCGCAACCTCGACCCGGTGCTGGTCGGCGAGCAGCGCATCGCTCGCCTCGCCGCGCACGCAGCGGCCGGCACCGACATCACCGTCGTCGAGGGCGTGATGGGCCTGTTCGACGGTCGCTGCGGGACCGGTGGGTTCGGGTCGACCGGGTTCGGATCTACTGGCCACGTCGCGACCCTGCTCGGCGCGCCGGTGCTGCTCGTGGTCGACGTTCGCGGGCAGGGCCGCAGCCTTGCGGCGCTGCTGCACGGGTTCCGCTCCTTCGACCCGGGCGTGCGGATCGCCGGGGTGCTGCTCAACCGGACCGGGTCGCAGCGCCACGAGCAGGTCTGCCGGGAGGCCTGCGCCGAGGTCGGGCTGCCGGTGCTCGGCGCGCTGCGCCGCGACGACACGCTCGCCGTCCCGTCGCGGCACCTCGGGCTGGTCACCGCCACGGAGCACGCCGGAGCGGCGGCGATCGTGCAGGCGTGGGCCGATGCGGTGACCGCGCAGGTCGACCTCGATGCGGTGCTCGCCCTGGCGGACGGCACTGCGGCACCGGCGTGGGA
>DASQWR010000220.1:0-12653 GCA_035640155.1 Pseudonocardiaceae bacterium | reverse complement strand
CGGCGCCCGGCCCGGAGGCCGCCGGAGGTGGCGAGAATCGTCGGAGCGTCTGCGGGCATGGGACTACAGACCGAGGTCCGCCTCGAAGGCGCCTTCCTCCAGCCGCTGCTTCACGGTGGACAGGAAGCGGGCCGCATCCGCGCCGTCCACCAGCCGGTGGTCGTAGGACAGCGCGAGGTACATCATCGACCGGATCGCGATGCTGTCACCCTCCTCGCTGGTGACCACCACCGGGCGCTTGACCACGGTGCCGGTGCCGAGGATGCCGACCTGTGGCTGGTTGATGATCGGGGTGTCGAACAGCGCACCCCGCGAACCGGTGTTGCTGAGCGTGAACGTCCCGCCGCCGAGCTCGTCCGGTGTGATCTTGTTGGCCCGGGTGCGCTCGGCCACGTCCGCGATCCGCCGCGCCAGGCCCGCGATGTTGAGGTCTCCGGCGTTGTGGATGACGGGGACGAGCAGGCCGCGCTCGGTGTCCACCGCGACTCCGAGGTGCTCGGCGCCGTGGTAGATGATCTCACCGGCATCCTGGTCGATCGATGCGTTGACGTTGACGTGGTGCTTGAGCGCCTCCACGGTGGCCTTCGCGAAGAACGGCAGGAACGACAGAGTGACGCCCTCCCGGGCAGCGAAGTCACGCTTGCCGCCGTCGCGGAGCCGGGCGATGCGGGTGACGTCGACCTCGACGACCGTGGTCAGCTGCGCGGAGACCTGCAGCGACTCCACCATCCGCTTGGCGATGACCGAGCGGAGCCGCGACATCTTCTCGGTCCGGCCGCGCAGGGCTGACGGCGCGGTGGTGGGCTGTTGCTGCCGTGCTGCCGGCCCGGCCGGCGCCTCCGACCGAGTGGGTTCCGGCTCCGGTGCCTGCTGCTCGAGGGTCGCGAGCACGTCCTGCCTGCGGATCCGGCCGCCGACACCGGTGCCCTGCACCGTCGAGAGGTCCACGCCGTGCTCGCTGGCCAGCTTGCGGACCAGCGGGGTGACGTACGGCGTGGTGAGCTGCAGTGCGTCGCCGGCCTGCTGGGGCTCCCGGCTGTCGGGCGGGGGCATCCGCGGAGGCGTCGGCTCGGGCTCGGGCTGGGGCGTGACCTCGAGGTGGGGCCTGGCCTCGGGCTGGGGCGAGACCTCGAAATGGGGCATGGGCTCGGGCACTGCAGCGGCCTCGGCCTGGGCTGCTTCCTCGTCGGCCTGCTCCTCGACCGGCTCGGATCGGATGCGGCCCGGCGGGGCGGCCCGATGCTCGCCACCCCCGGCGGTGCCGGCCCCGACGACGGCGAGCCGGGCACCGACCTGGACGGTCTCGTCCTCCCCGACGCTGATCTCCAGCACGGTACCGGCGACCGGAGACGGGATCTCGGTGTCGACCTTGTCGGTGGACACCTCGAGAAGCGGTTCGTCGACCTTGACGGGCTCACCGACCTGCTTGAGCCACCGGATGACGGTGCCCTCGGTGACGCTCTCCCCGAGCGCGGGCATCGTCACCGGTGTTCCGCCGGCCCGGTCCGAACCATCGGAGTCGGGCAATCTGTGGGCGCCCCCGGTTGCGGCCCGCTCAGCACGGTCCAGCCCCGCGCGGACGGGCCCCGCGCGGTCCGGCTCAACGCGGTCCGGCTCGGCTGCTACGAACTCCTCCGCAGGCATCTCGTCACCGCGTCCAGCCTGGACCGAGCTCTCACCCTCGTCACCGATCAGCGCCAGTTGGGCGCCCACCTCGACCGTCTCGTCCTCGGCGACGACGATCCGCTGCAGCACGCCGGCCGCTGGCGACGGGATCTCGGTGTCGACCTTGTCGGTGGACACCTCCAGGAGGGGTTCGTCGACCTTGACGGGCTCGCCGACCTGCTTGAGCCACCGGATTACGGTGCCCTCGGTGACGCTCTCCCCGAGCGCCGGCATCTCCACGGAGTGCGCCATTCCTGCTCCGACTCCCTCGTCTTGACTGCCGATCGTCGATCAGCCGTGGGTGTGCAGCGGCTTGCCGGCCAGGGCGAGGTGGGCCTCGCCGAGGGCCTCGCTCTGGGTGGGGTGAGCGTGCACGAGCGCGGCCACGTCCTCCGCGTGCGCCTCCCAGTTCACGGTGAGCTGCGCTTCCCCGACCAGCTCCCCGACCCGAGCGCCGACCATGTGCACCCCGACCACCGGGCCGCCGCGGGCCCGGACCAGCTTCACCCCGCCCGCGGTCTTGAGGATCTGGCTCTTGCCGTTACCGCCGAGGTCGTAGATGACCGTCTCGACCTCGCCGTAGCGTTCCCGCGCCGCCGCCTCGGTGAGACCGACCGACGCCACCTCGGGCAGGCAGTAGGTGACCCGGGGAATGCCGTCCTCGTTGACCGGCGCGGGCTGCTGTCCAGCGATCTCCTCGGCCAGGAAGATGCCCTGCGCGAACCCGCGGTGCGCCAGCTGCGGCCCGGGCACGATGTCACCGAGGGCGTAGACGCCGTCGATGTTGGTCCGCAGCCGCTCGTCGGTCAGCACGAAGCCGCGCTCCATCCGCACGCCGGCCTCGTCGAAGCCCGCGGTCGCGGTGTTCGGTCCCCGGCCGACCGCGACGAGCAGCAGGTCCGCATCGAACCGCTCGCCCGACTCGAGGCTCACGGTGACCCCGCTGTCCGTCTGGTCGACGCCGGTGAACCTCACGCCGGTCTTCGCGGCGATGCCGCGGCGACGGAAGGCCCGCTCGAGCTGCCGGGAGCACCAGTCGTCCTCTCCCGGCACCAGCCGCGGGAGGGCCTCCACCACGGTCACCTCGGCGCCGAAGGAACGCCACACGCTGGCGAACTCCACGCCGATCACCCCGCCGCCGAGAACGACGACGCGCTCGGGCACCCAGTCCAACGTCATGGCCTGGTCGCTGGTGACCACCCGGCCGCCGATCTGCAGACCGGGCAGCGAGCGGGCGTACGACCCGGTGGCCAGCACGACCGCACTGCCCGGGTAGCGGGTCCCGTCAACCTCGACGGTGCGGTCGCCGACGAACCTGCCGGCGCCCTCGACGAAGCTGATGCCGCGGGAGCGCACTAGACCCTGCAGGCCCTTGTAGAGCCGGCCGACCACACCGTCCTTGTAGGAGTTCACCCCACCCATGTCGATGCCCTCGAGGGCGGTCTTGACGCCGAACTGGTCGCCGTCGCGAGCGGAGTCGGCGATCTCCGCGGCGTGCAGCAGCGCTTTGGTCGGGATGCAGCCGCGGTGCAGGCAGGTGCCGCCAAGCTTGTCCTTCTCGATCAACACCACCGACCGGTCGAGTTCCGCGGCGCGCAGCGCGCAGGCGTAGCCGCCCGAACCGCCACCGAGGATCACCAGGTCGGCGGAGGTGTCGGTCACGAAGATCTCCTCGAGCAGACAGCGACGGCGTGCCGGCCCATCTTGTCACTCCGGCTTCCGAGAGGTGACGTGGGAGTGGGTGCCCAGAGCAAGGAGGCGATCCCGGTCGTCGGGCTGGCACAATCGACAGTGGAGCGCTGGATGTGAGGAGGTGAACCGTGGGTGTGTTCGACCGGCTGCGCCGGCGCGGGCGGACCGGTGTGCTGCGCGGAGCTTCCGATGCCGACAGTGATCACCTCGAACGGTGGGCGGCGATCCGGCGTGGCGTGGAGGCCTTCGTCGAGCCGAGGACCACGGTCACCGAGACCACCGTGGTCCTCGTCGCACACGACGGGGAGTGGACCCGGCGCCGGGTCGACGGCGACGACGGCGCACGCCGGCTCGGCAAGCAGCTGAAGATTCCCGTCTACGACGTCGCGAAGGTCGGCTACCCGCAGCGGATGCGGGACCACACCGCCCGTCAGCGGGTGCAGCGCGAGCGCGAGCACCGCGACGACGTCATCGGCTGACTGGTCAGCCGCGCTCGGCGATGTCGGTGAGCACGGCGGCCATGGTCCGCACGGGCACCCCGGTGGCGCCCTTGCCGGTGTAGCCCCACGGGGACCCGGTGTTGAACGCCGGCCCGGCGACGTCGATGTGCGCCCACGGCAGGTCGGCGGTCACGAACTCGGCGAGGAAGACCCCGGCGGTGAGCATGCCGCCCCAGCGGTTGCCCGCGACGTTCGCGATGTCGGCGAGGCGCGAGTCGAGCTCACCGCGCAGGTGCTCGGGCAGCGGCATCGCCCACCCGTTCTCGCCGACCTGCTGGGACAGTGCGGCCACCCGGTCGCGGAACTCCGGGGTGCCCATCACGCCGGGCGTGCGCGGGCCGAGCGCGACGAGCTGAGCGCCGGTGAGGGTGGCGGTGTCGATGAGGTAGTCGGGGGAGTCCTCGCAGGCGCGGACCAGCGCGTCGGCCAGGATCAGCCGACCCTCGGCGTCGGTGTTCAACACCTCCACGGTGGTGCCGCCGTAGAGCGAGAGCACGTCACCGGGACGGTAGGCGGTGGCCGAGGGCATGTTCTCCGCCATCGGCACGGTGGCGATCACCTCGACCGGTAGGTCCAGCCGTGCCGCCAGGACGGCGGTGGCCACCACCGCGGCGGCTCCGGCCATGTCCGAGGTCATGTGGTCCATGTTCGCCGCTGGCTTGATCGAGATGCCGCCGGTGTCGAAGGTGATGCCCTTGCCGACGAGCGCCACCCGGCACTTCGGGCTCGCCGGGGAGTGGGTGAGGCGCACCAACCGCGGCGGGCGAGACGAGCCGCCGCCGACGCCGAGGATGCCGCCATACCCGCCTGCGTGCAGCGCCTCCTCGTCGAGCACCTCGGTGCCCAGTCCGGCGGCCTCCGCCAGTGCCACCGCACGGTCGGCGAAGGACGCGGGGTAGAGGTCGTTGGGCGGGGTGTTCACCAGGTCGCGGGCGGTGTGCACCGCCTCGGCGACGGCCACCGCCCTGGCCAGCTCCCGCTCGGCAGCCGCGGGCTGGGGCGCGGGCACCGCGAGGTCGACCCGGGCCAGTGGAGCGTCGCCGTTGTGAGACTGGCTCTCGTTCCTGAAGCGGTACTGGCTGAACGTGTAAGCACCGAGCGCGGCACCCTCCGCGGCGGCGGTGAGGTGCAGCTGAGACAGCGTGGTGACCGCGTGGGAGGTCCCCGCCAGCGCGCGGGCCGCGGCACCGGCGGCGCGGCGCACCTGCTCAGCGGTCGGCTCGCTCTGGACCTTCCCGAGTCCGGCGGCCACCAGCAGCGGCGCGGCGATGGCCCCCCTGGTCGGCAGCTTCACCACCTCGTCCGCCTTGCCGCTCGCTCCGAGCAGGGTGAGCAGCTCGACGAGACCGCCGTCGAACGCGGCGGCGACGTCCTCGTTCCCGGACGCCAACCGTGGTCCGTCGGCTCCCTGCACGGTGCCCACGACGAGGGCATCGGCGGTGGCGGTGGTGACCGCGGCGTCGGTGAGGGTGAGCTTCGGGGTGGTCACGACGGGATCCTCCGGGTGCGGCACTGCTCGGGCTAGCTGTTTCACAGGCTAATGACTGCAGTGGCACGCCCCTTCTGTCAGGGTGGGCTCGGTGCGGAGCCTGCAGCGTCGGCTGGGCACGGCGGATGCCGTAGCGCTCGGTCTCGGGGCGATGCTCGGTACCGGGGTGTTCACCGCACTGGGTCCGGCAGCCGGTGCAGCCGGACGATGGCTACTGCTCTCGCTGTTGCTCGCGGCGGTGGTGGCCACCTGCAACGCGCTGTCCTCCGCCGACCTCGCCGCGGTGCATCCGCAGGCGGGCGGTAGCTACGTCTACGCCGGCGTCCGGATCGGCCCGTGGTCCGCGCGCCTGGCCGGGTCAGCGTTCCTGGTCGGCAAGACGGCCTCCGCGGCGGCCGCGGCCGGAGCGTTCGGTGTGTACGTGGTGCCGGCGGCGCCGACCGTCGCCGCTGTCGCGCTCGTCGCGGCGATGACCGCGATCAACACCGTCGGGGTGCGCTGGACGGCCCGGGTCACCTGGGTGCTCGTCACGGTGGTGCTCCTGGTGCTGGCGCTGGTGGTGGTCGCGGGCCTGCTGACCGACGCCGCCGCCCGGCCGGCCGGGGCCGCGCTCGTCGCCGTCGACCCCGCAGCCAACCCGGCAGGCGACCCACCGCCATCGCCCGCCGGGGTGCTCGCCGGCGCGGGGTTGCTGTTCTTCGCCTTCGCCGGCTACGCGCGGATGGCGACACTGGGGGAGGAGGTGCGCGACCCGGCGCGATCGCTGCGCCGGGCGATCCCGCTCGCGCTCGCGATCGCCCTGGTCGTGTACCTGCTGGTCGCGATCGCCGCGTTGCGGGCTCTGGGGCCCGAGGTGCTCGCGTCGGCCACCGCCCCGCTGGCCGATGTGGTCGCGGCGTCGACGTTCGCGGACCTGACCGCGGTGGTGCGGATCGGCGCCGCAGTGGCGACGATGTCGGTGCTGCTGTCGGTGCTGGTCGGGGTCAGCCGGACGACACTCGCGATGGCTCGCGGCGGGGACCTGCCCGCCGCGCTCACCACGATCGGCCGCCGGGGCACGCCCTGGCGCGCGGACCTCGCGGGCGGCGCGGTGGCCGCGGTGCTGGCCGTGCTCGCCGGTCCCGCCGCGGCGATCGCGCTCTCCGCGGGCTGCGTGCTCGTCTACTACGCGGTGACCAACGCGGCCGCGATGCGGCTGCGCCCGCACGAACGCCGCTGGCCGCGCTGGACGTCCTACCTGGGGTTCTTCCTGTGCCTGCTGCTGGCATTCACGCTGCAGGTGCTCACCACCGCGCTGGTGCTGGGGGTGGCCGTGTGCGTCGTCGCGCTGATCGCTCGTCGTCGGGGCGGTAACGTCCCGGAGTTGTGAGCACATCGAGCACCCCGTTGCGCCGCGGACCCCTGCACGCCTCCCACGCCGAGCTCGGCGCCACCTTCGCGCCGTTCGGCGGTTGGGAGATGCCGATCTCCTACGCGTCCGGTGGCGTCGTCGCCGAGCACACCGTGGTCCGGGAGGCCGTCGGTGTCTTCGACGTCTCCCACCTGGGCAAGGCCACCGTCACCGGGTCCGGCGCGGCGGCGTTCGTCAACGCCTGCCTCACCGCCGACCTCGACCGCATCGGCCCCGGGCAGGCGCAGTACACGCTGTGCTGCACCCCAGTGGGGGGTGTGGCCGACGACCTGATCGCCTATCTCGTTTCTCCCGACGAGGTGTTCTGCGTGCCCAACGCTGCGAACACCGCGGAGGTGGCCGACCGGCTCGCCGCGGCCGCGCCCGACGGCATCACGGTGACCGACCGGCATGATGACCTCGCGGTGCTGGCCGTGCAGGGGCCCCGTTCAGCCGAGGTGCTCGACACGGTCGGCCTGCCCTCCGCGCTGGACTACATGTCGTTCACCGACACGGAGTACCGGGGCCACGCCGTGCGGGTGGGCCGCACCGGCTACACCGGCGAGCACGGTTATGAGCTGCTGCCGGCCTGGGATACCGCCGAGGCGCTGTGGCAGGCGCTGCTCGACGCTGCGCGTCCGCTCGGTGGGCGGGCCTGCGGGCTCGGTGCCCGCGACACGCTGCGCACGGAGATGGGCTACCCGCTGCACGGCCAGGATCTTTCCCATGAGATCAGCCCTGTGCAGGGCGGGCTCTCGTGGGCGGTGGGCTGGGAGAAGCCGGAGTTCTGGGGGCGAGAGGCGCTGCTCGCCGAGAAGGAGCGCGGGCCCGCCCGACGGCGGCGCGGGCTGCGAGCCACCGGCCGTGGAGTCCCGCGCCCGCACATGGCGGTGCGGTCGGTCGACGGGGTGGTGCTGGGTGAGACGACCTCGGGCACCTTCTCCCCGACGCTGCGCACCGGGATCGCGCTGGCGCTGCTCGACCCGACCGTCAAGCCCGGCGATACCGTCGAGATCGACGTTCGCGGCCGCATGCTGACGTGCGAGGTGGTCAAACCCCCCTTCGTCGAGTCTCACGTCCGCTGATCTGCAAGTGGCTACGCGAAGCCAGAGAGCTCAGTCACCTCTCCGACGTCCGCTCCCGGTACGCTCCTCGCCCGTGACCGCTGCCACACCCCCACCGATCCGCCCAGAAGTTGGGCAGCAGCCCGCGATGCGGGCTGCACTCGCCGCTCGGGACGTGGGGCCGATGTTCGAGCTGCTGAAGGCTGCGGGAGTCTCCCAGCGGCAGATCGGTGAGTACACTCAGCAGTCGCAGTCCGAGATCAGCGAGATCCATACTGTCCAGGCACCGGGCGTGCCGCGCCTACAATGGGATCCACGAAACAACCTATTTGCCATCCAAAATGTCATGGCCGGAGCGGGGTTCGCACATCAAGAGACCGAGGACAATGGGCGGGATCATCAATTACTACCATGGCGAAGTCGGCCGGGCGTCCGGCTTCGCATGGATTCTCGACGAACAGCTGACGGGCGTTTGACCGCACGCAGGCAGCTCCGGTACCGCCGGGCTGAGTTGATCTTGGCCGTGATGGAGGCCAGGACGTGGGGCAGCGCGTTGTTCCAGTCCTCAGGGGAAAGCCCGCCGTACCGTCGGCGGTTCGGCGGGCGAGGCGCACGGTCGGGGCCGAGGTCGGCGGCCTCGGCCGCTTGGGTGATCAGCGCGGTCCGCGCGTGATGGACCAGCAGCATGCCTAGATCTCCTGGTGGACCAGCTCCGGTAGCCGCGAGCGCCGGGAGTTTCTCCGGCCCGCGCAGGTGGGTTCCCCGCTGGTCGTTGGCGGTCTCTTCTTCCCACCGCTGATGGTAGGCATTGGCGAGCTCATCAGCGCGGGCCGCGGCCGGGTCGGGAGATGGTGAACAGCAGCACCATCAGCGTCAAGCTCGCCGCCCGAGCCCTCGCCGGGGGCCGGGTGGGGGATTCGGCACCGTTGGGGGCAACCCGTACCTTCGCCCTGACCGATGGACCCAAGCACTCGATGTTGCCGCCACGAACGCCGAGGTGCTATCAAGTATGACCTGAGGGCAAGTATGACCTGAGTGACTGAGAGATCGGCGGGCGTCGCTTTTGCCTCCACGCATGGACCACCGAACCTACCACCCGCGGATCGCGAGGGTGATGGCGTGGCTGCTTCCTTCGACGCCTCTTAGAGGACCGAGGGTAGCCGGGTGAGCGACGGCGACGGGACGAAAAACGATCAAGCACCGTCCCACGAGATCGAGCGGTACCAACGCTCCGTCACTTTCCTCGGCAGCACGCTCGGCATCATCTTCGTCCAGATAGCCCTAGACCCGCTGCAGAGCCTACAGGGCTGGCTTATTTTTGTTGTCGGGGCGGTTCTCGGGGGTCTGGCTGCCACCGGGCTGTTACTGCCGGCGCTCAAGCGGTTGACCGGCTTGCTACTGCCGGCACTCAAGCGGTTGACCAACAAGGAACCCATCAGAAGATGGCTCGACGGAGTCCCCGGAAGAATGCTACTGCGAACCGTCGTCCCGGTGGGCCTCGCGTTGATCCTCGCAATCACCCTTGGTCGACCCGCATTGGATCGGCTGAAGGTCGAATTCTTCGGCTGCGACAAGCCACCGGTCGAGCTTACTGCGCTCAGCTCGCCCAATGGTCTGGGACCAGCACTGAAGCTCGCCGCCAGCTATGAGCGGTCGACCGCCGCGAGCAACCACGGCTGCCCCACGGCGAACGTGTACGTGTACGCGGTTCCCGAGGAAACGGCTCGGCAGGCTCTATCCAATGGTTGGCGCCCCGACTCTATCGAAGGGACCAAACCCCTGCGCGACGTCGGGCCGCGACCTGACGTATGGCTACCCGACTCGAGCCTGGAAATCAACAGGCTGGACAGCACGGGCAGGAACACGCAGATCGAATCAAACGAGTACATTGCCTCATCGCCATTGGTGATAGGAATTAGTGCTTCCGCGCTGCTGCCCGAGATGCAGCGTCGAGGTATGTCCTGGCCGGCCTTGTTCGACCAGGAGACGATGCTCGACCGAGGCGTCGTCAGGCCCGATCCGAGCACGTCGCTGGTTGGTATCGTCAGTACCGCTGTGTTGTACGGAAAAGACCTCGACGGCACCGGGAGATGGAAATCGCAGGAGCCGGTCCTGGATCCTCGCACGATCGAGCAGCGGATAGGTCGAGCCCTCGACCGCGAGCAGTATCCGCTTGGCGACGAAATGGACTTGTTGTGCCGCCACCAACAACTCGCCGACCCCCGTACAGCCGTCATCGTCTCCGAACAGCAGCTGATACGGTTCAACGAAGGCGAGCGGCTTGGGGGCGAGTGCGGCTCAGCCGACTTCACGAGCCAGCGAACCAACTGGTGCCACTGTACCCAGCGAGCACCCCGAGCCTCGACCATCGCGTCGTGCGGTTCAGGTGGAGCGAGCCAAAACAGGCCGAAAAGGCAAGCGACTTTGTTTCCTGGTTTACTTCTGAGGAAGGTCGGCACACGCTCGCCAGCGTGGCACTACGGCCCGCTGAACCGCTCTTCCTGGGAGTGCGTGATCACGGGGGCGACAGTGCGTCGGAGGGCGATCCCGTCTTCATAGCGAGCAACGCTGCCGTAATGAATGAGACACTTGAAGAGCACAAGATTGCGCAGCGTCGGGGCCGGGTACTGGTGGCGCTCGACGTGTCTGGCTCGATGCGGGCGGTCGCTGGGCAAAACAGCCAAAGCCGATTCGACATCGTATCGCAGAGTATTCAGGATGCCTTGCTTTCGATGAGCGATAGGGATGAGATCGGCCTGTCCGTCTTCCCTGGCGACGCCACCGGGCTCACCGCCCGCCAAGTCGTCCCGCTCGGCGCACGAGACGAGCTGCTGGGCCCGGTCACTCGGACCCAGGCAATCATCGATGAACTCCGCCGCATCACGCCGAGCGGCAACACCCCGCTGTTCCGCGCCATCGTCGACGGAGCGGCGGCGGTGGGGCCAAGCGACGACCACCAGATCAGCGGGCTGGTGGTGTTGACAGATGGCGAGGACACCACGAGCGGACTTGCTCCCGCTCAGGTCAGCGCCGCAGTACAGGGCAAGGGGGTACGCGTTTTCGTGGTATCGGTGGGTGAGGCAAGCTGCGCGATAGCGCCGCTGCCGGAGGTGACAACAATCACCGGGGGCGCCTGCTACGACGCCGACTTCGAGTCGGTGGACGAGAGGCTCGCCGAAGTTCTCGCCGTCTTCTCCGGTGGCTCCTAACATGAGCATATCGAGGCATCAGCGGACGAACCCCTGGTTCTGGTTGGCACTCTTCGCCATTGCCGCCTTTGTGGTGAGCGTCGTAGTGGCGCTGTCGAAGGGTCCGGCGGCGCTGGAGAAGGGGGAGCTGGTCATCATGAGTGGTCGTGACGACAGCGCCAGCAGGCAGCGCCAAGTGCTGATCGATGAGTGGAACCAACGGCATCCCGACAACCCGGCACGCATTATCGAGCTTTCCAGTCTCGCTGATCAGCAGCGAAACGAGATGGTAAAGCATGCACAATCCGGTAAGAGCACCATTGACATCTACAATCTTGACGTCACATGGACGGCGGAATTCGCTAAGGCAGGTTACATCAAGAAGCTTGACGAGGCCGCCCTCGATGTCAGCGGGTTCCTCGAGAAGCCGCTCGAAACGTGCCGATATCAGGGGGAGCTCTACGCGCTTCCCTTCAACACTGATGCCGGATTGCTCTACTACCGAACCGACTTGATTCCACTACCGCCGGACAGCTGGGACGCGCTCAAGAGCGAGAGCCAACGGGTTCTCTCCGAGCCGCACGATCCGGCACTGGTTGCGGGATATGCGGCGCAACTGGACAACTACGAGGGCCTGACCGTGAACGTGCTGGAGGCGATCCGGTCCGCTGGTGGCGAAGCGGAGAACGATGACGGCGAGCTGGTCATTGACCTGTCTGATCCCCGTACGACCCAGGAGGGAGTGGACCGCCTCCGAGCGAGCACGAGAGATCCGCAGATCATCCTGTCGGCGTCGCTCGAGCACAACGAGACGGACAGCACCAGAGCATTTCGCGACGGCCAGGTGTTGTTCATGCGCAACTGGCCGGTCGCCTACCGAAGGCTCGACCAACCCATCGGTGGGGACTCGGGTGCAGGTCCCCCGCCTTTCGCGGTCACCCAGCTACCCGGCGGGAGCGTCTTGGGTGGTCAGAACCTCGCAATCTCGAGTAGCAGCACCGAGCCTACGGCTGCGCAGGAGCTGATACAGTTCCTCACGGACGGACGAAGCCAGCAGCTACTGTTTGAACGAGGCGGCTTCGCCGCCACCCGCGAGGCAGTCTATCGCGATCCGGCCGTTCGCGGCCGGTACGAGTATGCACCGGAACTTCTGAAAGCGCTCAACGGCGCGATCCCGCGTCCGAGTTCTGCCTGCTATGAGCGTTTTAGTGAAGTCTTTCGAAACGCGGTGACGGAGGCGCTGCGCACCGGAGACCCGTTGCCGGTCGGCTTCTCGGATCAGCTTGCCTCGGCGCTGGACTGTCGACCCTTGGAGTGAGGGGCTGAACTCCTGCCCCTCCAGCCCCGGCTGGCGAGTTGCTCGGGCCGGCCGTGCGCATGATCTTCGCCTGCGACTGCCTCGGCAGGCCCGAGCTGCGCCGCGAGATTCACGGCGGTTTGCCTGGAGATCCTCCCTTCTAACGAGGCCGCTCGGCTGCTGCGCCGCCGGGTCGGTGCCTGGGCGCTCGGGCTCGGCGCCGCGCTGTGGCTTGCGGCGCTGGGGGTCGTCACGGCGGCGCTGGTGCCGGGGGTGTCGTTCCTGGTTACGCTGGTCGCGGCGGGCATGCGGGGAGCGGCCCGGCCGGTCGTGCTCGCGGTGGGCGCGGTGCCGCTGGTGGTGCTCGG
>DASQWR010000219.1:0-7897 GCA_035640155.1 Pseudonocardiaceae bacterium | reverse complement strand
CCGCGGACGCGCTGCGCGCCACCGCGTCACCCGTCCCGTTCACTCCGCTGTACCTCCGCCGTCCCGACGCCGCCGAGCCGGGCGCCCCCAAGCGGGTGACACCGGCATGAGTACCGCCGACGTACTTCGTCCCGCGGAGGCGGTGTGAGCACCGAGATCACTCCGCTGCGGGTGGAGGACGCCCCGCGCTGCGCCGAGCTGGAACGGCTGCTCTTCGCCGGTGAGGACCCGTGGGACGCGCGCGTGTTCGTCGACGCGCTCGCTGCCGGGCACCGCTACCTCGCCGCGCGAGTCGGAGGAACGCTGGTCGGCTACGCCGGGCTCGGACGGGCCGGTCCGAAAGCCGAGGTGCACACGATAGCCGTCGATCCGGCGCATCGGGGGCGCGGAATCGGGCGGGTGCTGCTGCGGGCGCTGCTGGCGCTGGCGGGCAGCGCCACCGTCTTCCTCGAGGTGCGCACCGACAACGAGGCGGCGATCGCGCTCTACCGCAGCGAGGGATTCGCCGTGGTGGGCACCCGGCACGGCTACTACCGGCCCAGCGGGGCGGACGCGTTCACCATGCGGCGCGAGGTGGAGGAGGCACCGTGACCGCCGTCGTGCTGGGCATCGAGACCTCCTGCGACGAGACCGGCGTCGGGGTGGTCCGGCTGGCCGCGGACGGCACCGTGACACTGCTCGCCGACGAGGTGGCGTCCAGCGTCGACGAGCACGCTCGCTTCGGTGGCGTGGTGCCCGAGGTGGCCTCCCGCGCGCACCTGCAGGCGATGGTGCCCACCGTGCGCCGGGCACTCGCCACCGCCGGCATCGCCGCGTCCGACGTGGACGCCGTCGCGGTGACCGCAGGCCCTGGACTGGCCGGCGCACTGCTGATCGGCGTGGCGGCCGCAAAGGCGTACGCCACCGCGTGGGACGTCCCGCTCTACGGGGTGAACCACCTCACCGCACACATCGCCGTCGACACCCTGGAGCACGGCCCGCTGCCTCCCGCGCTGGCGCTGCTGGTCTCGGGTGGGCACTCCAGCCTGTTGCAGGTCACGTCGCTGACGACACCACTGGAGCCGCTCGGGGCCACCATCGACGATGCGGCGGGCGAGGCGTTCGACAAGGTGGCTCGGCTGCTGGGGCTCGGTTTCCCCGGCGGCCCGTTCGTCGACAACGCCGCCCGCGCGGGCGACCCGGAGTCGGTGCGGTTCCCGCGCGGGCTCACCCGGCCGGGAGATGCTTCGTACGACTTCTCCTTCTCCGGCCTGAAGACCGCGGTCGCGCGGCACGTCGAGGCACTGCACCGCGACGGGACCGCGGTACCGGTGTCCGACGTCGCTGCCGCGTTCCAGGAGGCGGTGGCCGACGTGCTCACCGCCAAGGCGCTGCGCGCGGCCACCGACCGCGGCGTCGACACGCTGCTGCTCGGTGGTGGGGTGGCCGCGAACTCCCGGCTGCGTGCACTGGCGGCACAGCGGTGCGAGGCGGCGGGTGTGACGCTCCGGGTGCCGCGGTCGAGACTCTGCACCGACAACGGCGCGATGGTCGCCGCGCTGGGGGCACATCTGCTCGCCGCTGGCGCGCCCCCCTCCGCATTCGAGATCCCGGCCGACCCCGCGCTCCCGGTCACGACCTCCCTCGTCTGAGTTGCGGGATCAGGCGAGATTGAGACCCGGCTCCCGGTCGGGCACCACGAACGAGGCGCGGGTCTGTGCTGGCGCGCCGGGCCGCGAGACGTAGGGCACGACGCGGAAGTCGGCGCGCATCTCCTGGGCGGTGAACCGAGTCCGCACGTACCCGCGCCGGTTGTTGTAGAACTTGACGTGTGGATTCTCGGCCAGGGTTGCCGGGGTGTCCTCCCGGGTCTCGGAACCGTCGCCGCCGGAGGTGATCGACGTCGCGACCAGTTCGGTACCCACCGCGGGCGAGGACGGATCGTCGAAGCGCTCCGTCACCTCGGCCGCCCAGTGCGCGTGCACGTCCCCGGTGAGCACCACCGCGTTGCGCACGTCGCGCAGCCCGGCGACCACCCGGTCCCGGTTGCCGACGTAGCCGTCCCATGCGTCGGGGTTGAACCTCCGCTCCGGCCCGGGGGTGAAGTCCACCTGGGAGAAGAACACCTGCTGGCCCAGCACGTCCCAGCGTGACGTCGAGCGCCGGAACCCGTCGAGCAGCCACGCTTCCTGCTCGGCACCGGTGATCGACCGCGCGGGGTCGGTCCGCTGCGCGCAGTCGGTGTTGAACTCGTCGCCGCACGGCTGGTCGTCGCGGTACTGTCGGGTGTCCATCATGTGGAAGGTCGCCATCCGGCCCCAGTCGATCCGGCGGTAGAGCAGCAGGTCGATCCCGCGCGGAACCGACGCCCGCCGCAGCGGCATGTTCTCGTAATAGGCCTGGAACGCGGCGGCGCGGCGCTCGAGGAAGTTCGGCTGGTGGTTCTCCGGCACCTCGTCCGCCCAGTTGTTGTCGAGCTCGTGGTCGTCCCAGACCACCAGCCACGGGGCGGCAGCGTGCGCGGCCTGCAGATCCGGATCGGTCTTGTACTGGGCGTGGCGCTGCCGGTAGTTGGCCAGCGTCACGGTCTCCGGGCCCGCCGCGTCGCGGACGTTGCCGCCCGGCGCCACGTAGTCCTGCTTGGTGTACTCGTACTGGTAGTCACCCAGGTGCAGGATCAGGTCCGGTTCCTCCTCGGCGAGGCGGCGGTAGGCGGTGAACCAGCCGTGCTCGTACTGCGAGCACGACGCGAAGCACATCGTCAATCCCTCGCCGAGCACGCCCGGGTTGGGTGCGGTGCGGGTGCGTCCGGAAGGGGAGACGTGCCCGTCGACGGAGAAGCGGTAGAAGTACTCGCGTCCGGGCGGCAGCCCGCCGAGCTCGACGTGCACGGCGTGGTCACCGTCCGGGCGGGCGGCCGCAGTGCCGCGACGGGCGATCCGCGCGAAGCGGTCGTCCTCGGCCACCTCCCACGCGACGTCGTACCCGCGTGCGGGCATGCCGCCCATGCCGTCGTCGGCGAGTGGGTCCGGCGCGAGCCGGGTCCAGATCACGAAGCCGTCCGGCGCGGGATCCCCGGACGCGACGCCGAGGGTGAACGGGTCGGCGAGCCGGCCGCGCGCAGGCTGGGCCAGCGCGCCGCCGGGGAGCGCGCCGGCCAGCGTCACGGCACCGAGGCCGGCGGCCGCACCGACGAGCACCGACCGGCGTGCCATCGACTGCCGGATGCCAGTGCGAGGATCAGTCATCAGGGTGCCCTCCATGGGGTGGTGAGAGACCCTTGGAGTGCACTCCGGGTGGGGTAACGAGCACTAGGAACGCCTGATGTCCAGTGCACGACGGCCAGGTGAACACCTGGCGGGCCTGTCACAAGGCGATATTTGACGCTG
Organism: Pseudonocardiaceae bacterium; assembly: GCA_035640155.1. GTDB lineage: Bacteria > Actinomycetota > Actinomycetes > Mycobacteriales > Pseudonocardiaceae > JALYQB01. The sequence goes on along the minus strand of DASQWR010000219.1, from coordinate 4,529 downwards.
GCAGTCCCTTGAGTAGAGTGCTAACCAGCACTCGCTTCCACTGAGTGCCAGCACGACGGCGCCACGCCGCCCCGGCACCCGCGACGGCGGGGTGGTAGGAGCTGACACTGCACGACGCTGAGAACCTGCCAACGCTTCCAAGACCGCAGAAGGTAGAGGTCACACCGTGGCGAGCGTGAACATCAAGCCGCTCGAGGACAAGATCGTCGTCCAGGCGAGCGAGGCCGAGACGACGACTGCGTCCGGCATCGTCATCCCCGACACCGCCAAGGAGAAGCCCCAGGAGGGCAAGGTCATGGCGGTCGGCCCGGGCCGCATCGACGACAACGGCAACCGCGTCCCGCTGGACGTGGCGGTCGGCGACGTCGTCATCTACTCCAAGTACGGCGGCACCGAGGTGAAGCACAACGGCGAGGAGTACCTCATCCTCTCCGCGCGCGACGTGCTCGCGGTCGTCAACTGACCGACGACCGCCGGCGTGACCGCCCCGGCGGCCCCACTGCGTCCGAGGCGACGGATCGATCGTCGTGTTCGATCGTGGGGGTGCCGGGGTGGTCGCGCATCCGGATCCGGGCGGATTGCCCGCCCGTCAAGCAGTGCCCGTGCCAACAGGGTTTGTCAACAAGCAGGGTCCCATCTAGACAGACGTGAGGAAGGCAGGCAATGCCCAAGCAGATCACGTTCGACGAGACTGCGCGGCGCGCGCTGGAGCGCGGCATCGACAAGCTCGCCGACGCGGTCAAGGTCACGCTCGGCCCGCGTGGCCGGCACGTCGTGCTGGACAAGAGGTTCGGTGCGCCGACCATCAGCAATGACGGTGTGACGATCGCCCGTGAGATCGAGCTCGAGGACCTCTACGAGAACCTCGGTGCCCAGCTGGCCAAGAGCGTCGCGACCAAGACGAGCGACGTCGCCGGTGACGGTACGACCACCGCCACCGTGCTGGCGCAGGCCATGGTCCGCCACGGGATGCGCAACGTCGCCGCCGGCGCCAACCCGACCGCGCTGGGTCACGGCATCGCCGTTGCCGCGGACGCGGTGGCCGAGGCACTGAAGGCGAAGGCGACCCCGTTGCAGGGCGAGTCGGAGATCGCGCAGATCGGTGCCGTGTCCTCCCGAGATGCCACCATCGGAGCGTTGGTGGGCGAGGCCATGACCAAGGTCGGCGAGGACGGCGTGATCACCGTCGAGGAGTCCTCCACGTTCGCCACCGAGCTGGAGATCACCGAGGGCGTCGCGTTCGACAAGGGCTACCTCTCGCCCTACTTCGTCACCGACCAGGAGCGGATGGAGGCGGTGCTGGAGGACGCCCACGTCCTGCTGCACCAGAACAAGATCTCGTCACTGTCCGACCTGCTGCCGCTGCTGGAGATGGTCGGGCAGTCGGGCAAGGCGCTGTTCATCGTCGCCGAGGACATCGAGGGCGAGGCGCTGTCCACCCTGGTGGTCAACGCCATCCGCAAGACGGTCTCGGTCTGCGCGGTCAAGGCCCCCTACTTCGGTGACCGCCGCAAGGCGTTCCTGGAGGACCTGGCCACCGTCACCGGTGCTCAGGTGATCGACCCGGACATCGGTGTGTACCTCGCCGAGGTCGAGCTCGAGGCGCTGGGCCGAGCACGGCGCATCGTGGTCACCAAGGACAGCACCACCCTGATCGACGGCGGCGGGGTGCAGTCCGACATCGACGCCCGGGTGCAGCAGCTGCGCCGGGAGATCGAGGAGACCGACTCCGACTGGGACCGTGAGAAGCTCTCCGAGCGGCTGGCCAAGCTCGCCGGCGGGGTCGCGGTGATCAAGGCTGGTGCGGCCACCGAGACCGAGCTCAAGGAGCGCAAGGCCCGCATCGAGGACGCCGTGTCCGCGACCCGGGCCGCGGTGGAGGAGGGCATCGTGCCGGGCGGCGGTGCCGCGCTGGTGCACGTGGCCGCCTCGCTCGGTGATCTCGGACTGACCGGGGACGAAGCCACCGGCGCCGCGATCGTGCGCAGCGCCTGCGCTGCGCCACTGTTCTGGATCGCGGCCAACGGCGGTGCCGAGGGCGCCGTCGTGGTGGGCCGGGTTCGCGAGCAGGAGTGGGGCCAGGGCTACGATGCGGAGACCGAGACCTACCACGACCTGGTGTCGGCCGGGATCATCGACCCGGTCAAGGTCACCCGTGCCGCGGTGATCAATGCTGCGTCCATCGCGCGGATGGTGCTCAACACCGAGAGCGCGATCGTGGACAAGCCCGTGGAGAAGCCCGCCGCCGATGGCGGGCACGGCCACGGTCACGGGCACGGCCCCGGGTTCTGACTCCCGTGACCTGGCACCGCACGGCGTGCTTCGTCTGGAGGTGCCGGAGCCGCCCTCCTGACCCACTTGGACCATGCCGTTCCTGACAGTGCCGTGCACTGCGTCCGACGCAGCGCACGGCACTGTCAGGTCGTCACCCGGCCGGGCCGCGACCCCATGGTGTCGTGGTCTGGCAGCTCCCACTGGGCACCCGCCTTCAGCACTCTCAGCACAGCTCCACCTCGGGGAGGGGTCCATTCGGACGAGCGCGATCGGTCACTTTGGTGTATTTTCCATCCGATCGTGTCAAGGTCCCCCGTTGGACGACCGATAGGGGAGGTGGAGCGTCACTCGACTGCAGGAAAGGAGCCCCCGTGACCGCGGTTCTCATCTGCGACGACCGGCGAAGCGTCCGGGAGGGACTCACGCGCGTGATGTCCGCGGTCCCCGGAGTGGCCCGGATCGACTGCGTGGCGCACGGTGACGAGCTGCTGGCCCGCTTCTCGCGGCAGCCGGTGGATGTCGTCCTGGTCGGCACGCAGCGTGCGGTCCCCACCGGTGTCGAGGCCACTCGGCGCCTGGTTTCGGCACATCCCCAGGCCAACGTCATCGTCTTCGGGGCTCCCGACGATGCAGGCAGCATCGCCGCGGCGATTGCCGGCGGGGCGCGCGGCTACTTGCGCTGGGACGCCTCCCGGCCCGAGCTGGTCGCCGCCCTCGCGCACACGCTGGCCAGTACCTCCGTGCCGGCCCCGCGCCCACCGTCCGACCCGGGCGTGCAGCTCACCGAGCGTGAGCTGCAGGTGCTGCGTGGGATGAGCCAGGGGAAGAGCAACGGGCAGATCGGGCGTGAGCTCTACCTGTCCGAGGACACCGTGAAGACTCACGCCCGGCGGCTCTTCCGCAAGCTCGGGGTGCGGGACCGTGCCCAGGCGGTTGCCCACGGCTTTCGACGCGGGCTGGTGGCCTGACCACGACGAGTCGCGGCAGTGTCCACCGCCGATATCGCGCCGGCTCTGCGATCCGCTGCACGACCATCTGCACGGGTGCATTCCGGTGGGACGCCCTCGCCCACTACGGTTGACAACCGAGGTGGCGCTGCGCTCGTGCGTGATTCATTGAGCGGGACCGCGACGTCGCCACCGCCGGCTGGGCTGCAGCCCGACTGGTCCCAGTAACGCCTGGACTGGTTTCTGCGATGACAAGACCGGGGGACGAACCCGATGCCCTCGTCGGCGCGGCCGTCCGTGGTGAACGATCTGCCATGGACGCGCTCCTGCGATGGATCAATCCCCTCGTGGTGCGGTACTGCCGCGCCCGTCTCGGTCAGCAGGAGAGGACGTTCGCCTCGGCGGACGACGTGGCCCAGGAGGTGCTTCTCGCGGTGATGACGGCGCTGTCCAAATACCGAGACCAGGGGCGTCCGTTCCTGGCCTTCGTGTATGGCATCGCCGCCCACAAGGTGGCCGATGCACACCGTTCCGCCTCGAGGAACCGGGCTGATCCGGTGGCGGACATCCCCGACAAGCCAGTGCTGGACGACGGTCCCGAGCAACGTGCTCTGCAGACCGAGTTCGCCGGTCGGATGGGCCGGCTGCTCGGCATACTGCCCGACAAGCAGCGTGAGATCCTCGTGTTGCGGGTCGTGGTCGGGCTCACGGCGGAGGAGACGGCGGAGGCGGTCGGGTCGACCCCGGGCGCGGTCCGAGTGGCGCAGCACCGAGCGCTGAACCGGTTGCAGAAGGCCCTGGCCTCGGAGGAGGTGGTCTGAATGTCTGAGCGTGACGACGAGCGTGGTGACTACCCGGCAGGGGCCCCTCATCCCAGAGGCAACGGGCTGCTGCCCGAGGACTCGGTGAACTCCGCGCTACCGGCCGACCTGGCGGCGGTGCAGGCCGACGACGCGCTGCTCGACGCGCTCCGCGGCCCGAACCCGTTCCCGGAGGGCTCCGACGCCCGGCTCACGCAGGTACTGATGGCGTGGCGAGGTGAGGTCGACAGCGAGCCGGTGACCCAGCTCATGGACACCGATACCGCGCTGGCCGTGGTGGCTCGCGCCCGACGACCGGCACCGCGGCGCGGTTCGGGGCTCGTCCCCTTCGCGGCGGCAGCGGCGGTCCTGGTGATCGCCTTCTCCGGGCTCGGTGTCGGCGCCAGGGCGGCCGAGCCGGGCGATCCGCTGTTTGCGCTGACCCAGGTCCTTTACAGCGAGTACGCCGAGTCGAAAGAAGCCGAGTTCGAGGCCCGCGAGCAGCTCC
>DASQWR010000218.1:0-8987 GCA_035640155.1 Pseudonocardiaceae bacterium | reverse complement strand
CGAGCAGCGCGGCCGCCGCCACCGTCCCGGTCGCCGTCCAGCGCCGCGGCTCGTCGCCCCAGCGTCCGCGGCGACGGCCCAGGTCGTCGGACACCTCGTCGGAGACGTCGTGCACGATCGCGGCGGATGGCGCCTCGGTGAGCGGGTCGACCCACAGCAGCGCCCCGTCGGTGACGCCCGCGCCGCGGAGGTTGGCGGTGGGCTCGAGCACCCGGCCGCCGAGCATGCTGAGCTGGTAGCCGCGCGGTTGCCCCGGAGGCCCCATACCGAGCATCGCGACGATCTCGGGTAGCAACGCGCCCAGCGGCTCGTCCGAGGGCAGCACCAGGTCGGCGCGGCGGCGCGGCCCGACAAGGGTCACCCGGGTGAGCCTGCCGGTGGGCGCCGACGTGCGGGGGGCGCTCATCGCGTCACCGTCACCGGGACCGGGTTCTGCCGCTGCTCGCGCTCGGCGAGCAGGTCCTGCAGGAACGACCACCCCACGCAGCCCGCGCAGGCGACCGCGGCGAGCACGACGCTGACCGTGAGGCGCTTGAGATTGTCCATCGTCGCGCGCGCCCGCCGCTCCCGTCCCCAGAGCAGCGACTCCCGCAGCCGGTTGCGGCGCACCGCCACCGACTCGAGGAGTTGCGCGTCGTACTCGCGTGCCATCACCAGCGATGCTATCGACCGATGACCCTGCACACCCGGATTGGCCGGCCCCATTCGACAACGGGCGCCGCGGCGCGGACGATCTGGAAGTCGTGGACGCAGTCGAGCGCTTCACCGCCCTGGTGGCCGGGTCCGAGCCGGACCTGGACCGCGGTGCGCTCGCGATCGCGGCGGGTGCGGACCCGGATCTCGACACCGGCCGGTGGCTGCGCGAGCTCGACCGGCTGGCCCAGGGAGTTGGCCAGCTCGACGCGCTGCTGCGCCGGCTGTTCGTCGAAGAAGGCTTCTCCGGCAACACCCGGCGCTACTACGACCCCCGGAACTCGTTGCTGGACCGGGTGCTCGCCCGCAAGCTGGGCCTCCCGATCACGCTGTCGGTGGTGTGTCTCGAGGTCGGTCGCCGTGCCGGAGTGCAACTGGAGGGGGTCGGAATGCCCGGGCACTTCCTGCTCCGTCCGGTAGGCGGCGAGCACTACGTGGATGCCTTCGCCGGCGGTGCACGGCTCGACCTCGCAGGCTGCGAGGCGCTGTTCCGCTCCGCGACGGGGGCAGGTGCGGACGTGGCGTTCGGCCCGCACCTGCTCGGGACCACCTCCACCGTGGACATCCTCGCGCGGATCCTGCAGAACCTGCGGGTGGTGTACCGCCGCAGCGTCCGTCCGGCCGAGGTGGAATGGGTGTTGCGGATGCTCCTCGCGCTGCCCGGCGCCGGTGCGGCGGAAGTGGCGGAGCTCGGCAGCGCGCTCGGTCAGCAGGGCCGTTTCCTCGACGGCGCGGCGGTGCTCGAGTCGGGTGCGCAGCAGTTCCCCCAGCACGCGGAGGCCCTCGGATACGCCGCCCGCGGGCTGCGCGCGCACCTCAACTGACGCGAGGTCAGCGCCCTGCTGGGCAAACTGCGACCGCGGCTCGTACCGTGGGAGGCATGGGTGCGTTCGGTGAGATGTTCCCCGGCCGGAAGCTCGGGCGGGTGGCCCGCGACGAGGACTCCGACGGCGAGGGGTATCGGCTGCCCGACGGTCCGCTGGACCTGGACTCCGGCGTGGTCCGGGTGGTCCCACCCGGCGACGAGGCCCAACCGGATGAGACCCAATGGGACGAGACCCAGCGGGACGAGACCCAGCGGGAGGCCAACCGCTGAACGCCTCAGGGCGTCTGGCTGCGGACCTCGTTGAGGATCCTGAGCACCTCGTCGCGGGTCTCCGGCGGTGACTCGACGTAGACGCCCACCTGCCAGGACAGCGGTTCCCCCGGCACCGCGGCGAAGAAGTGGCTGAAGTCGACGGAGTAGGTGCCGCGGTCGGTGCGCGATGTCTCGACGTAGACGGTGCTGGCGTCGAAGGCGACGGCGCGCTCGGGTTCATCGAGCCAGGCCCGGTTCATCTCCTCCTGCTCCACCGGGGTGCAGGTGGTCGGGCAGCGGCGGAGCATCACGGTCATCCGCTGGCGGTCGCCGGGATTCTGCTCATCGACACACACGTTGGCGTAGGCGTCGGGGATCGGGAAGGTCGTGGCGAGACACCCCCAGGTCGACGGCGCGCGAAAGGCGAACGGCCAGCCGGGGAAGTCGAAGGTGTGCGTGCCCTCGCCGGGGGCGAAGCTGGGTCCGAGGACGGTGACCGGCGGCACGTCCTTCAGCGTCGGCCGCGGACCCTCCAGTCCTGGCGGGACCACGAGCGAGGGCAGCGGCAGCTCCGTCGGCAGCGGTGGAAAGTCGTCTCGGGGTGCGGGTGCGGCGACCGGCCCGTCGCGGCCCGCGGCCACCGCGGTGACGAGGCCCACGAGAAGCAGCAGCGCTACCCCGATGAACGCGACGAGCAGGAGCGACTTCGACGCTGCGGGCCGCGGCACGTGGTGCGTGTCGGGTGGTAGCACCCGTTGAGGCGCCCCTTGTGGCACCCACTGGGGCGCCCACTCATGCGCGAGCTGTGCCAGTACCCGGGGCAGCAGGCGTTCGACCCCCACCGCGCCGTGCTCCTGGCGGCTCGCTGCCCACGGCCGCGGCGCGCTGTCGTCGAACGTGATCGGCGACTGCCCCGGCAGCACCGCCACGCTGGCCTGAACCGCCTGCTGGACGAACGCTGCGCGCTGCTGCGGGTCGCGGGAGGTGTGCTCGCCGAGCACCAGCACGGACACCGGAACGCCCTCGCCGTCGACCGCCTCGTACCGCTGCACCACGCCCAGGTCCTCGACCAGCCGCATCCCGGTGTAGCCAGGTAGCCCCTCGGAGCTCCTCACGACGAACTCCACACAACCACGGACGCTAGCCGAGCCGTCGCGGTCCGGGTCCCGTGGTCCACTAGCGTGGAGCTGGACGAGATGGGCAACGCGGGCGCCGAACGGGCTGGGATCGGCTGACCGGAACGCCGGCGGCAGGAAAGGATCGTGACCATGGCTGGCAGTGAGGCAGCGCCCGAAACCGTGCCTGGGCAGCCGCCGCGACTGACGCACGAGGAACTGCTCCGGGCCCAGGCCGAGACCCTGGCGAGACCGCGACGGTCCTATGGCATCGCCGCCCGGGTGCTGTTCGTGCTGCTCGACATGCTGTACGGCAAGGCTCGCACGCTGGGCAAGTTCAAGGTCCTCGAGCTGGTTGCCCGGGTCCCTTACCAGACCTGGGAGCAGGTCGCCTACATCGCCGTCACGCACATGCATCAGCGGTCCGGCATGGCGCGCCGGATTCACGACTGGGTCACCCGGGCTCGCGCGCAGCAGGACAACGAGCTGTGGCATCTGCTCATCGTCGAAGAGCTACTCACCCGCTCCGGGCAGTCGCAGTCGCGGATCAAGTTCTTCTGGGTGCCGCAGGTGATCGCGTTCGTGTACTACCAGCTGTCCTTGCTGTTGTTCGTGGTCCGCCCGGACTGGTCCTACCGCCTCAATGCCGATTTCGAAGACCACGCCGAGCACGAGTACATGACCCTGGTCGCCGAGAACCCGGCCTGGGAGAGCATCCCCTTCGAGTCCGCGTTCGCCGACGACTACGGCCAGTTCGCCTCGCTTGCGGACCTGTTCCGGCAGATCGGCCACGACGAGCGGGTGCACAAGGAAGAGAGCGAGACACAGATGCGGGAACCCCGATTTCGCTGACTGCCGCCGGCTCCACGAGATCGTTGCAGAGCTCGAAGCGGTACTGGCCGACGAGTTCACCCGACGTGTCCATGCGCCGGACGATCACCGGTCGCTCTGCCCGCTGCGGGTGCAGTCCGGGTCCCCGACGGGGCAGACGAACGGGTCGTAGTCCTTGGTGAGCCAGTTGCTCACGAACTCGCCCGTAGGCTGTTCCTCCGGGTTCAGCCAGCGGGCCAAGGCTACGATCATCACGCTCGCCGCCCCCGCGTTTCGAAGCGTGAGGGCTGCGGACTGAGCATTGCCGCCGCTGGTCCAGGTGTCCTCAATGAGCAGGACGTGACGACCTCGCGCAGTGCTACCTGCAGCGAGTGTGAACCGGTCGGGGCTCGTGGCGCGCCGCCCCGCGTGTGTGCCCCCAACGGTCAAGAGCTCAATCTCTGGTCCTGCGAGGCCAGCCCGTCTCGCCACCAGATGCAGGGGGTGCTCACCGCTCCGGTCACGGCGGACCGACGGCACGATGCTCCACGCATCGACTGCCGTGCCGAGACGCCGCTCGATGCACTCGCCGTGAAGGTCGAGAGCGGCGAGGAGCAGCACGCTGAGCAGGATCTGGTTGTGCCTCGCCGGCGCCGCGACATCCTTGTAGCTGCGCATCAGGTACCCGGACTGGGCTCCCCGGATGCCGTACCAGAGCGGCACCACGAGGCCCGCAAGGCTGCTGCCAAACTCGCCGCGGTCGCGGTGGCAGCGACGGCACACGTCGAAGGTCGACATGACCGGCGTCCCGCAGACTGCGCATGTGACGTGCGGTTCCCGGACCATGTTGCGTAGGTAGCCGCCGACCTCCGTGACTAGGCGTTCGCAGATCACCTGCCTGCCGCGGGCGTTCAGGCGTCTCGCGAGACTCATTCCCCGCCGGCGAGCAGGCCGGTCAGGACTTCGTCGAGATCGGGATCAAGAGCGGTGATGACATCGAGGACCTCGTCCGGGTTCGACACGACGTGCACCCCCGGCCGGTGCTGCAGCGCCGCCGCCCAAGCGTTCGCCTGCACCACGCGGTCGCGTAGGATCACCGGCCGACCGTGCTCGACCCCCATCCTGGCCTGGATCCTCGCGCCACTGGTCTCGCCAGCCTCGACGACGATGGTGGCCCGACCGTAGCCGCTCATCGTCGCGTTGCGAGCCGGGAAGGACTCCTTGCTCGGCTCGGCGTCGGGCCAGAACTGGGACAGCACCAGGCCCTCGCGTGCGATGCGGTCCTGCAACTCACGGTTCTCTGCGGGGTAGTTCCGGTCGAGGCCCGTCCCCAGCACGGCGACCGTTCGACCGCCGGCATCCAGTGTCGCGGTATGAGCCGCCGTGTCGATGCCCGCCGCCAGGCCCGAAACCACCGTGATACCGGCAGCCACCAGTAATCTCGACAGCTCACGCGTCCAGTCGAACCCCTGATCCGAGGCGCGGCGGGAGCCGACCACCGATACCGCCCGCTCGCCGGGGTCGAGAGTTCCGCGCGTGAAGAGCACGGGCGGCACCTGGTGGATCTCCCGCAGCTGCGCCGGGTACATATCATCACGGAAGGTGTGCACGCCGATCCCTGAGGCGTGCCAGCACTCGATTCGCTCGGCAGCCGCCATGACCGGCGCGGGTATTCCGGCGTCGAACAGCGAGCGCTCGTGGCGCGCATCCCACACCGCACGCGCGCTTCCTGCCTCCATGACCTCTGCGACGAGATCGGGCCATGACCTGGCCTGCGGCTGCTCCTGCAGCAGCGCGATCAGCGTCGCTCGCTCGGTGTCATCCCACGGCGGCATCCGGCGAAGCGTAGAGGTGGCCCTGGTTGGCACGGGAGGCTCCCTGGTGTGGCGGCTCTTGACATCTAGTGTATCGAACAGATGTTCGAGTTGGCATCAATCTGGGCTGTCTTGCGGGTGAGTTGTCGTGCTGACCATCATGGCGTTGCTGTCGCTCTGGCAGGCTGCACCACGCCGCGGGCAAAGGCGCCGAGACCAGCTGCTAGTCCGTCGGCCCCTGGGTACGCCGGTGTCGGTGCTGGGCGTCGAGTGGCGCTGTGATCAAGCGAGGGATGGTGAGCGGGTGCCGCCGACGGTGAACGCGTTCGCGGCGGGCAGCGTCGTGGTGGTCCGAGACGAGGAGTGGATCGTCTCGTCCTGCGAGCGGGCCGGGGACGGCTGGAAGGTCCGCTGCGTCGGCAGCTCCGAGCTGGCCCGGGACATGCCGGCCACCTTCTACAGCGCCCTCGACGACATCGAGTCGCTCGACCCGGCCGATGCCGAGCTCGTGCAAGACGACTCGCCGAACTTCCGCCGCAGCCGGCTGTGGGTGGAGGCGGTGCTGCGCAAGACCCCCGTCCCGCTGCACGAGCCCGGTCTCGCGGTGAGCCCGCGGATGCTGCTCGATCCGCTCGACTTCCAGCGTCAGGCAGTGGCCCAGGCCCTGGACGCGAGCCGGCTACGCCCACGGTTGCTGATCGCCGACGCCGTCGGCCTCGGCAAGACACTCGAGATCGGGATGATCCTGGTGCCGCCCGGCACGCGGTGGCGCTCTACCTCGCATTGCTGTCCCGGGCGCGCAGTGCGGGGGGCCGACCGCTGCTCGGTGTCGACGTGCAGCTGTGGGTGCGCGAGGTCAGCCGGCTGCTGCGCGAGCTGAGTACCTCGCCGGGCTTTCGCTGGCACGACGGCGGCATCGCGGAGGACGGCACGAAGTCGCTGCCGTCGGTCTACTGCCGCCATTGCGGCCGGTCCGGCTGGGGCATTGTCGCCACCGCGGGCGGGGCGCACACCACCAACCCCACCGCGGTGTGGCGCAAGACCGCGACCGACTTGTCCACCGCCCGTGCGTGGATCTTCGCTCTCGGCGAGGCTGCACAGGGGTCCACCGATGTCCGCTGGGTTGACCCGGAGACCGCCGACTTCGTCCCGGCGCCCGCCAGCCGGCACACCGCGCTCGTCCCGGTCCTCGTCACGCCCGACACCCAGGCCGCCAAGGACGAGCAGTGCCCGTCCTGCGGGCTGAAGGACGGCATCCGCTATCTCGGCTCCCGGGTCGCCACCCTCGCGTCGGTGACGCTCGGCCAGCTCTTCGGCAGCCCGGACGTCGCCGCAGCGGAGAAGAAGACCCTCGTGTTCACGGACAGCGTGCAGGACGCCTCGCACCGGGCGGCCTTCGTCGAGAGCCGGGCGTACGCGCTGAACCTGCGCGCGCTGCTGCACCGCGCCATCGGGCCGGACGGATGCACGCTCGACGCGGTGGGCACCGCGGTCGCGGCCAGCGCACACACTGCTGCGGAGCGCTACGCCGTTCTTCCTCCGGACCTGCGGGAGCACGAAGTGTTCCGCGGCTACTGGAACACCGAGCGGCCCACCGCACGGGTGCGGAGCGCCGTGGCAAGACGGATGTCGTTCGCCGCCGTGCTCGAGTTCGGGCTCTCGTCCCGGACCGGCCGGACCCTGGAGCTGACTGGTGCCGTCTCCGCCCACGTCCACGTCCACGACCTTCCCCGCGCCGTCGACGCCGCCCTTGCCGCCGTCGCGCAGCAGAACATCCAGCTCGCACTCGACGGTGTGGGGCCACAGGGGACCACGGCCTGGGCTCGCGGCATCCTTGAACGCATCCGGGTGCAGGGCGGTGTCCGGCACGGCTGGTTGCGGAAGTTCGCCGAGACCGGCAACCGGCACAGCATCTGGGGCGGCCGCCCGCGGCTCGAAGGCATGCCGGCGTTCCCCAGCCAGCGGCCCGCGCCGTCCTTCCCCACCACCGCCAGGCACTCCGACGCCTTCGACAGCATCGTCGGCACCCGGGGCTGGTACTCGACCTGGACTGCCCGGGCTCTCGGCGTGCCGACCGCGGACGCATCCCGCTACGTCCGCGCCCTGCTCGACGTGCTCGTCGGGGACGGTGCACTCACGACCGTCGCCGCCGACGGCGGCACCACGGTCTGGCAGATCCCCGCCGGGCGGGTACACCTCGCCCGGACTGTCGGGGAGCCCCCGCTGCTGCGCTGCACGGTCTGCGCCACCCGGCTGCCCGGCCCACAGCTGGTGCTCGACGAGCTGGCCGGCGCGCCGTGTCAACGGGACCGCTGCCCCGGCAGCTACGCCAGGGAACAGTCCGGGCACGACTACTACCGCGAGCTGTACCGCGCGGGTGAGGTGCGGCGCATCGTCGCGCGGGAGCACACCTCGCTGCTGCGGCCCGAGGAGCGCGTGGAGCTGGAGAACATCTTCAAGACCTCGTCACGGCCCGACGCACCCAATGTGCTCACCTGCACGCCGACCCTGGAACTCGGCATCGACATCGGTGACCTGTCCACGGTGGCGCTGACGTCGCTACCCCGCTCCACCGCCTCCTACCTGCAACGGGTGGGCCGGGCGGGCCGGCTCACCGGCAACGCGCTGGTGGTGTCGCTGCTCCCCGCCCGGCCGCTGGAGCTGCAACGCCTGATGGACCCGCTCACCATGATCGCCGGGGACGTGGTCCCACCAGCCTGCTACCTCGACGCCACCGAGATCCTGCGCCGCCAGTACCTCGCGTCGCTCTTCGACCGGCACGCCCGGTCCCCGGGCACCACGCACACCCGGCGGGCGACGGATGTGTTCGCAGGCGGGCTGGGCCCCACCTCGTGGCTGGGCCGCATCGTCGCTGACGGTCGAGCCAACGCCGCGACGTACGTGGACGAGTTCCTGCGAGGATTCGGCGACACGGTCACCAAGGACACCGCCGCCGAGCTCCGGCTCTGGGCCGGCGACGATGACGCGGACGGCGAGCCGCCGGGCTTCGAGCGTGACGTGGAAGCCTGCGTCGCCGCCTGGGTCGAAGAAGGCGAGGAGCTGACCGCGAGATTCTCCGCCCTGGAGGCGGAGATCGCGCTCATGAAGGCGAAGCCCTCCCTCGATGAGGCGGGCGAGCGTGACCTGAGGCGGCTGCTCGGCGAGCGCGGGGCAGCTCGCGCTGCTCGCGCCGAGCGGGACCAGTCGTACTGGATCTCCGCGCTGGAGGCCAGGGGCCTGCTGCCCAACTACGCGCTCCTTGACGACACCACCCGCCTTGATGTCGGCCTATGGTGGACTGACGAGGAGACCGGGGCACACGAGAGCAGCGATGAGTCGTGGTGGCCTCCCACGACACCCCCATCGAGATGCGGTTCCGCGCGCTGCTCCTGCGCTGGGCCAAGGCGAAGGGCGCCGCCGTGAGCACCCAGGCGACGTCCCACGGGGACAGTGCGAAGATCACGTTTCCGCAAGCGC
>DASQWR010000217.1:0-8931 GCA_035640155.1 Pseudonocardiaceae bacterium | reverse complement strand
ACCCGGCGGCGCGTCGTCGGCCTGGTGGTCGCCCTCGTGATCGGGATGGCGGTGGCCGTCCAGGCCCGCATCAACGGCGAGCTCGCGGGCCGCATCGGGGACGGTGTCGCGGCGGCCCTGCTCTCCTTCCTCGGCGGCGAGGCGATACTGCTCGCCCTGGTCCTCGTGCTGCCCGGCATGCGGCGTGGGGTGGCGCAGGTGGTGGGCGCGTTGCGCGGTGGCCAGCTGCGCCCGTGGCAGATCCTCGGCGGATTCTGCGGCGCCTTTCTGGTGATCACCCAGGGGCTCACCGTGGGCGCCATCGGCGTCGCGTTGTTCACCGTCGCGGTGGTGGCCGGGCAGGCGATGTCCAGCCTCATGGTGGACCGCCTGGGGCTGGGCCCAGGGGAGGCGCGCCCCGTCAGCATGCCGCGAATCCTCGGCGCGCTGCTCACGATCGGCGCGGTGCTGCTCGCGGTGTCGGACCGGCTCGCGACGCACTCGGCGCTCGGGCTCGCGGCGCTGCCGGTGGTGGCGGGGGTCGGGGTCGCCTGGCAACAGGCCGTCAACGGCCGGGTCAGCGCCACCGCGGGCAGCCCGCTCTCGGCCACGCTGGTGAACTTCACCGTCGGGACGGTGCTGCTGCTGGTGGTCGCGGGGATCGTGGTGGCGGCCCGGGGGTTGCCGGGGCCGCTGCCCGGCGAGCCGCTGCTCTACGTCGGGGGGCTGCTGGGAATCCTGTTCATCGCCACGGCGGCCGTGATCGTCCCGCTGACCGGGGTGCTGCTGCTCGGGCTGGGCACCGTCGCGGGGCAGCTGACCGGGGCGCTGCTGCTGGACCTGTTCGTCCCCGCCGACGGCGACCACCTCACCGCGGCCACGGTGGCCGGGACGGCGCTGACGCTGGTGGCCGTCGCGGTGGCCGCGCTGCCCGCACGTCGCAGGGTCTGAACGCCAGGTGCGAGGATGCCCGGGTGAGCGCCACGGTGCTGGACGGGAAGCTGGCCCGCGACGAGATCTTCGCCGACCTGCGGGTGCGGGTGGCGGCGCTGCGCGAGCGGGGCGTGGTCCCCGGCCTGGGCACCGTGATCGTCGGCGACGACCCCGGTTCGCACGCCTATGTCCGGGGCAAGCACAGTGACTGCGCGAAGGTCGGCATCGTCTCGATCCGGCGCGACCTGCCGGCGGGCACCACCCAGGCCGAGCTCCTCGACGTGGTCGACGAGCTCAACGCCGACCCGGCGTGCACCGGCTACCTCGTGCAGCTGCCGCTGCCTCCCGGCCTGGACACCGGCGTGGCGCTCGAGCGGGTGGACCCGGACAAGGACGCCGACGGCCTGCATCCGGTGAGCCTGGGGCGCCTTGTGCTCGGCGAGCCCGGGCCGCTGCCGTGCACCCCGCGCGGGATCGTCGAGCTGCTGCGCCGCTTCGAGGTGCCGCTGGCCGGCGCGAACGTGACCGTGATCGGCCGCGGCGTCACCGTGGGCCGGCCGTTGGGCCTGCTGCTCACCCGGCGCAGCGAGAACGCCACCGCGACGCTGTGCCACACCGCGACCAAGGACCTCGCCGCCGAGGTGACTCGTGCAGACATCGTGGTCGCCGCCGCCGGCCGGCCGGGTCTGGTCACCGCCGAGATGGTCAAGCCCGGCGCGGCCGTGCTCGACGTCGGCATCACCCGCACCGACGCGGGGCTGGTCGGCGACGTCGACCCCGGGGTGCGCGAGGTGGCCGGGTTCTTGGCGCCGATGCCCGGGGGGGTGGGCCCGATGACCCGTGCCATGCTACTGGCGAACGTCGTCGACGCGGCGGAACGCGGCGCTCGCGCCGGCGCAGCGGCCGCAAGATGAGGCCGGGTCCGATGTGGCTGGGTCCAATGAGGATGAGTTCGATGTGGACGGCGGACGGGTGGCGCCAGCACGTCGCGTTCGCGCTGGTGCTGGCCGTGGTGGCGCTCGGGATGGTCCGGATCGCGCAGTACCACTGGCGCGAGGGCACGGCCGTCCTCGGCCTCGCGCTCCTGCTTGCGGCGGGGCTGCGGGTGGTGCTGGCACCCGACCGGGCCGGGCTGCTGGTGATCCGCGGCCGCCACCTCGACGTGCTGCTCTACGCCGGGTTCGGCGTGCTGGTGCTCGCCGTGGCGCTCACCATCGCCGGGGGACCGCTGACCGACGGGTGAGGTCTTCGGGATTGGTAGCCTCCTCGGATGGCACGCTCCGGCAAGGTCGCCGTCATCGGCGCCGGCTTCTACGGCTCGACCACCGCCCAGCGGCTCGCCGAGTACGACATCTTCGACACCGTCGTGCTCACCGACATCGTGGCAGGTCGGCCGGAGGGCCTGGCGCTGGACATGAACCAGTCCCGGCCCATAGAGGGGTTCGAGACCACGGTCGTCGGCCGGACCACCGGTCAGGACGGCTCCGGCTACGAGGCCATCAGCGGCGCCGACGTCGCCGTGATCACCGCGGGCCTGCCCCGCAAGCCCGGCATGAGCCGGATGGACCTCCTCGAGACCAACGCCGGCATCGTCCGGCAGGTCTCGGAGAACGTCGCGAAACACGCTCCCGAGGCCGTCGTCATCGTGGTGTCCAACCCGCTGGACGAGATGACCGCGCTGGCCCAGATCGCGACGCAGTTCCCGAAGCAGCGGGTGCTGGGCCAGGCCGGGATGCTCGACACGGCCCGGTTCACCCACTTCGTGGCCGAGGAGCTCGACGTTCCGGTGGGCTCGGTGCGCACCCTCACCCTCGGCTCGCACGGCGACACCATGGTGCCGGTGCCCAGCGCCTGCACCGTGGACGGCAAGCCGCTGACCGACGTGCTGGACCAGGCGAGGATCGACGAGCTGGTGCACCGCACCCGGGGCGGCGGTGCGGAGGTCATCGCGCTGCTCGGAACGGGCTCAGCGTACTACGCCCCGTCCGCCGCCGCGGCCCGGATGACCCGCGCGGTGCACGAGGACTCCGGGGCCGTGCTGCCGGTCTGTGCCTGGGTCGACGGCGAGTACGGGATATCCGGGGTGTACCTCGGGGTCACTGCCGAGCTCGGTGCGGACGGGGTGCGGCGGGTGGTGGAGACCGAGCTCACCGATGGCGAGAAGGCCGCGCTGGCCGAGGCCGCCGAGGCGGTGCGTGCCAAGCAGGCCGACGTGCAGAACCTCTGATCCGGTTTCACCGGCTCGCGCGAGGCCCGACATTCCCAGCCGTGGGAGCGCGGGCATCATCGAGGCATGAACCTGCCCCGAGAGCTGCTCACCGAGGATCCGGACGCCCGTCGCCGCCGGATCGTCGACACCCTGGTCGATGCGTTCGCCGACCTGATGGCGGCCAGTCCCGCCGGGTTCCGGACCAAGTTCCGCAAGATGGCCGCGGACCCCTTCGCGTTCTACCGGGGCAGCGCCTGCCTGTTCTATGCCGACGTGGACGCCCTCGAGGACCCCTGGGCCGACGAGCGCACCAGCCGGGTGTGGATTCAGGGCGACCTGCATGCGGAGAACTTCGGCACATACATGGACGGCGCGGGGGTGCTGATCTTCGACGTGAACGACTTCGACGAGGCATACCTCGGGCACTTCACCTGGGACCTGCTGCGGTTCACGGCCAGCGTCGCGCTGCTGGGCCGGGCCAAGGCGCTGCCCGACTCGGACATCGAGGCGCTGGTCGGCACCTACCTGCGCGCCTACCTGGACCAGGTCCGGAAGTTCCTCGACGCCGACGACGACCGGGACTTCTCGCTGCGGCTGTCCACCGCGCACGACGCGGTGCACGACGTGCTGCTGGCCACCCGGCTGCGCAGCCGGGTCGGCCTGCTCGACTCGATCACCGAGATGGAGGGGCATGACCGCACGTTCCGGGACAGGTCGGGGGTGCGCCGGCTGGACGACACCGAGCGGGGCGCGGTGCTGGCGGCGTTCGAGCGATACCTCGAGACCATCCCCGAGGACAAGCGATCTCGTAGCATCACCTATGCGGTGAAGGACGTCGTGGGTCGCAGCGGGTTCGGCATCGGCAGCGCGGGCCTGCCGGCCTACTCGGTGCTCATCGAAGGGTTCAACCAGGCGCTGGACAACGACGTGGTGCTCTCGATGAAGCAGGGCAATGTCGCCGCGCCGTCCCGGGTGGTCACCGACGAGCGGATCGCATCCTACTTCCGCAACCACGGCCACCGCACCGCGATCTCGCAGCGCTCGCTGCAGGCCCATGCCGACCCGCTGCTCGGCTACACCGAGCTCGACGGCGTCGGATTCGTGGTCAGTGAGGTCTCCCCGTACGAGTCCGACCTGGACTGGAGCGAGCTAACCGAGCCGTCGGAGATCGCTCCGGTGCTCGACCAGCTGGGCAGGGCCACGGCCAAGGTGCACTGCGTGTCCGACTCCGACTCCGACCACACCCTGGTGCCGTTCCAGACCGAGGAGGCGATCGCCGCCGTCGTCGACGGGCGCGACGAGGAGTTCGTGCGGTGGGTGAGCGAGTTCGCCGTCGACTACGCTGCGGTGGTCCGTGCGGACCACGGGCTGTTCGTGGACGCCTTCCGCAACGGCGAGATCCCCGGGGTTAGTTCGACAGCCTGACCGTTGGTCGGGAGAGGAGATCGCCGCTTCATGGCCAAGATCAAGGTCCAGGGAACGGTCGTCGAGCTCGACGGCGACGAGATGACCCGGATCATCTGGCAGCTCATCAAGGACAAGCTGATCCACCCGTACCTCGACATCGACCTCGAGTACTACGACCTCGGGATCTCCAGCCGGGACGCCACCGACGACCAGATCACCGTGGACGCCGCGAACGCGATCCGCCGCCACGGCGTTGGCGTCAAGTGCGCCACCATCACCCCGGATGAGGCGCGGGTCTCCGAGTTCGGCCTGAAGAGGATGTGGGGCTCGCCCAACGGCACGATCCGCAACATCCTCGGCGGCGTGATCTTCCGTGAGCCGATCGTGATGGCGAACATCCCGCGCTACGTGCCGACCTGGACCAAGCCGATCATCATCGGCCGCCACGCGCACGGCGACCAGTACCGCGCATGCGACTTCAAGGTCCCCGGTCCGGGTACGCTGACGATCAGTTACACGCCGTCCGACGGCGGCGACCCGGTCGAGATCGAGGTCGCCGAGTTCCCCGACGGCGGTGGGGTCGCGCTGGGCATGTACAACTACCGGCGCTCCATCGAGGACTTCGCCCGCGCCTCGTTCCGCTACGCGCTGGGCCGCGAGTACCCGCTGTACATGTCGACCAAGAACACGATCCTCAAGGCCTACGACGGCCTGTTCAAGGACGTCTTCGAGGAGATCTACCAGACCGAGTTCAAGGCCGACTTCGACGAGAAGGGTCTCAGCTACGAGCACCGGCTGATCGACGACATGGTCGCCTCGGCGCTCAAGTGGGAGGGCGGCTACGTCTGGGCCTGCAAGAACTATGACGGGGATGTGCAGTCCGACTCGGTGGCCCAGGGCTTCGGCTCGCTCGGGTTGATGACGTCGGTGCTGATGACCCCGGACGGCAGGACGGTGGAGGCCGAGGCCGCGCACGGCACCGTCACCCGGCACTTCCGCCAGCACCAGGCCGGCAAGCCGACCTCCACGAACCCGATCGCGTCGATCTTCGCGTGGACTCGGGGGCTCGCGCACCGCGGGGAGCTGGACTCCACACCGGCCCTCACCCGGTTCGCCGAGACCCTGGAGCAGGTCTGCATCGACACCGTGGAGAGCGGGAAGATGACCAAGGACCTGGCGCTGCTGGTCGGCGCCGCCGCGGAGTTCCTCAGCACCGAGGAGTTTCTCGATGCGCTGGACGAGGCCCTGCAGAAGGCGATGGCCTGAGGGCATGTCGGCGACGAGCCCGCAGCAGGCGGACGCCCAGCCGCAGCGGCCCGGGCTGCTCGAGCGCTACCGGCGGCGCTACCCGTGGTTCGATCACCTGGTGCGGGCGGGGGAGGCGTACCTGTCGCACAACGGTGATCACTACGCCGCGGCCATCACCTACTTCAGCGTGCTCTCGCTGGTGCCCCTGCTGATGATCGCCTTCGCGGTGGTGGCGTTCGTGCTGGCGGGCAACGAGCAGCTGCTCCTCGAGCTGCAGCAGCAGGTCGAGGCCGTGGCGCCGGCGGGTCTCGGGCCGACGCTGAACGACGTCATCACCAAGGCGATCGAGTCCCGCAGCGGGGTCGGCATCTTCGGCGTGCTCCTGGCGCTGTACTCCGGGCTCGCCTGGATCGGGTACCTCCGCGAGGCGCTCACCGCGCAGTGGGAGCAGCCGCACGAGCCGGGCGGGTTCGTGCGCACCAAGGTGTTCGACCTGCTGGCGCTGCTTGGTCTCGGGCTCGCGCTGGTCACCTCTTTCGGGATCACCGCCGCGGGCACCTCGGCTGCTGGTTTCCTGCTGAGGCTCGTCGGCCTGGATGACGTGCTCTGGGCGCGGTTGCTCTTCTACGCGCTGGCCCTGGTGCTCTCCCTGGCCGGGATGTGGCTGGTGTTCCTCTGGGTGGTCGCGCGGTTGCCCCGGGAACCGGTGACGCTGCGCAGCGCTGCGCGCGCCGCGGTGCTGGGTGCCGTCGGCTTCGAGGTGCTCAAGCAGGTTTTCGCGGTCTACCTGGGCACCGTGACGAACAGCCCCGCCGGCCGGGTCTTCGGGCCGGTGATCGGCCTGATGGTGTTCGCCTTCTTCGTCTCCCGGTTCCTGCTGTTCGTCACGGCCTGGGCAGCCACCGCGCGGGAGAACGTCCAGCGGGCCCGTAGTCCCCGGTCTGAGCGGAGTGCTGAGCACCCCTCCTTCCTTCACGCTGAGTAGCAGGCTTGAGGCTGACTATTGACGTTGCTGCATACTTATCCCACGTAGCCGCCCCGGTCACCGGCACGAGCGGCGGATCGGGAGGCCATCGCCCTCCTGGCGAGACGTACCCAGGCGGCGACATCGGGTGATGAGAAGCGGCCCGGCTGACCGGAAGGAACTGACATGGATGGCAACGGCTCATCGCGGACGACCCACGGGGTCTCGGCCGCCGCCGACCGGCTCCGGATCGCTCTGCCTGACTCTGCCCAGAGTTACGGCCAGGACTCCGAATGGTGCGTGGTGGAGGCCGGTGGGACGTGGCAGGAGTTCCGCTTCCACGACTACGGCCGGATCTACGAGGTCGAGGGGCTCTACGAGCGCCTCTTCTACGACATC
Source organism: Pseudonocardiaceae bacterium (assembly GCA_035640155.1). Classification (GTDB taxonomy): domain Bacteria; phylum Actinomycetota; class Actinomycetes; order Mycobacteriales; family Pseudonocardiaceae; genus JALYQB01. The sequence goes on along the minus strand of DASQWR010000217.1, from coordinate 1,792 downwards.
CTGCAGTGCACCTCACCCGGGGTGCTCCGCAAGGCGCTGGGGGAGGAGCTCGAGCGCGCCGAGGTCCCCCCGGGCGAGCTGCGGGTGCTCGACCTCGGGGCCGGTAACGGGATCATGGCGCACGAGCTGGCCGAGCTCGGCGTCGAGTACGTGGTGGGGGTCGACCTGCTGCCCGAGGCCGCTGCTGCCGCGGAGCGGGACCGTCCCGACGCCTACCGCGACTATCGCGTGCTCGACATGAGCGCACTGCCCGCCGGGGAGCGGGAGGCACTGCGGCGGCACCGGCCGAACGCCCTCACCTGTGTCGCGGCGCTCGGTTTCGGGGACATCCCACCGGAGTGCTTCCTCACGGCGTTCGACCTCATCGAGCCGGACGGCTGGATCGTCTTCACGATCAAGGAGGACTTCCTCTCCGAGGGCGACACCTCCGGCTTCTCGCGCCTGATCTCCGAAGCGGTCGACGGTGGGAAGCTCGAGCTGGCGTGGACGCAGCGCTACCCGCACCGGCTGGCCACCGACGGCACACCCCTGCGGTACACCGGCGTCATCGGCCGGAAGCGGGCGCCACTGGCTGCCCGCTGAGCTCCCGCCGCACCGCGCCGGCACCGCGCCGGCAGCCGGGCGGCTAACCTCGTTGGCGTGCCTACGAGGACCGGGAGTTGAGGCTGGTGACCGTCTCCGAGCAGCTGCCAGCCGACCCCGATGCCCGCTCGCCGAGTCGAGGCGTCCCGGGTCGAGGTGTCGAGATCGACCTGGCCGACCGGTACCGGCCCGGCGGTGGCCCGGTGCTGATCACCGGGGTGCAGGCGATCGCGCGGCTGCTCGTCGAGCAGCACGCCCGGGACGCCGCGGCGGGGCTGCGCACCGGCTCGTTCGTGTCCGGGTACCCGGGCAGCCCGCTCGGTGGCCTGGACCGCACGCTGGCGAGCGCCCGGGAGCTCGCCGGGCAGGGCGTGCGTCTGGTGCCGGGGCTGAACGAGGAGCTCGCCGCCACCGCGGTCTGGGGGAGCCAGATCGAGGTGCCCGACCGGCCGTGGAGCGTGGACGGCGCTGTCGGTGTCTGGTACGGCAAGGCGCCCGGGGTGGACCGCGCGGGCGATCCCCTGCGGCACGGCAACACCTGCGGCGCGCATCCCCGTGGCGGGGTGCTCGTGCTGGCCGGCGACGATCCGGGCTGCAAGTCCTCGACCATCCCGTCCGCCAGCGAGAACACCCTGGCCGGCTACGGCCTGCCGGTGCTCTACCCCGGTGACGCCGCAGACGTCGTCCGGCTCGGGCTCTACGGCATCGCCGCCTCGCGGGCGTCCGGCGTCTGGACCGGCATGAAGATCGTTTCTGACGTGGCGGACGGGGTGTACTCGCTCTCCGGCACCGAGGCCGACGTCGGGATCACCGTTCCGGAGCTGGAGTGGGAGGGCCGGCCGTGGTCCTACCGCCAGACGCCGGTGCTGCTCCCGCCCATGAGCCTCGCCGCCGAGGCGGAGCTGCACGGTCCCAGGTGGGCGATGGTGCGCGCCCTTCTCGCCGCCAACCCGATCAACACCGTCGAGGTCGATCCCCCGCGGGCGTGGCTGGCGGTGGTCGCGGGGGGCACGGCGTTCCACGACGTCCGGCAGGCGCTGCGCGACCTCGGCCTCGACGACGCCGGGCTGCATCGGGGAGGCATCCGGCTGCTGCGCCTCGGGATGATCCACCCCCTGGACCGCGAGCAGGTGCGCCGCGTCGCCACCGGCTGCGAGCAGGTGCTGGTGGTGGAGGAGAAGCTGCCGTTCGTCGAGGCCGCGGTGCGTGA